>CAYRDE010000149.1:0-4591 GCA_964422935.1 uncultured Oscillospiraceae bacterium
TTCCTCTTTGACCCTGCCGCCACCTGCCTGAACGCTGCCGGTGATACCATCGCCTCCATGATGGTCACTCGCCTGGTAGAGGGCAAGGACTGGTTAAAAAACGCCCTGGCAAAAACCGAAGTAAAGTAACATCAAGAAAAAGGAGTTATTTGTTATGACGATTCTGGAAACCAAAAACGCCCCCGGCGCCATCGGCCCCTACTCTCAGGGCTATGAAGCAAACGGCTTTGTCTTCACCTCCGGTCAGATTCCCGTGGACCCCGCTACCGGTGCCGTGCCTGCTGGCATTGCGGCCCAGGCGGAGCAGAGCTGCAAGAACGTAGGTGCCATCCTGGCAGCTGCCGGTGTGGGCTTTGACCGGGTGATCAAGACCACCTGCTTCCTGGCGGATATGGGCGACTTTGCCGCCTTCAATGAGGTCTACGCCAAGCATTTCGTTTCCAAGCCCGGTCGTTCCTGCGTGGCAGTGAAGGACCTGCCCAAGGGCGTGCTGTGCGAAATCGAAGCCATTGCCGTAAAATAAGGAGGACACAAGCATGAAGGTTACTGTGATTGGCAGCCATCTCTGCCCCGACACCCTGTACGCCCTGAATCGGCTGTCCGCCGCCGGTATGGACGTTTCCTTTCAGGACATTCTGTCCTGCCATGACGCTTTGAGAACCTACCTGAAGCTCCGGGATACCAACGACCTCTATGCGGAGATCCGGGGTACCGACCGTCTGGGCGTGCCCTGCTTCCAGCGGGAGGACGGCAGCCTGACTTTGGATTTGAACGAGATTCTCAAGTAATCCCGAGAAAGCCCCGGCGTCGGATTCGCTGGGGCTTTCCCCCCTAAAGGAAGGAGAGATACCATGAATGCGCTGACAGAGCTGATCCGGCAGGATATGCGTCCGGCCCTGGGGGTTACCGAACCGGGGGCCATCGCCTTTGCCGTCGCCACCGCCCGAAAGCACGTTTCCGGAAGCATTCATACCATTCTTCTGCGGCTGAACAGCGGCATGTTCAAAAACGCCTTTACCTGCGGCATTCCCGGCAGCCGTGCGGTGGGCAATTACCACGCCGCCGCCCTGGGCGCCATTGGGGCGGACCCGGAGAAGGGTCTGGAATGCCTGGACGGCATTACCCCGGAGCAGGACGCCCAGGCCGGGGAGATGGTGAAAGCGGGCCTGGTTCAGGTGGAGATGACGGAAATCACCAGCCGGATCTTTATTGAGGCCACGGTGGTCACGGACCAGGGCAGCGCCTGCGTCACCATCCGGGACGCCCACACCAATCTTGTAAAGATTGCGGAAAACGGCGTAATTGTCTGGGAAAAGCCCTGCGAACCTGCTTCCGACCAGGATTCGGTACCCACCATCCACCGCTATTCCCTGGCCCAGCTCCGGGACTACGCCCTGACCGTTCCCGCCGAGGAGCTTTCCTTCATCCGGCAGGCCTACGATGTAAACCTTAACCTGTTTGAGGCGGGTCTGAATAGTTCCAGAACCACCTACGCCCCCTATCTTCTTTCTGCCAACGGCGGGAAAATTCTCTCTGAGGACGAGCAGAAAACCGCCTCCCTCCTGTGCAATGCCGCCATCGAGGCCCGGGTGCTGGGTCTTCCCCAGCCTGCCATGAGCATCACCGGCTCCGGGGCCCACGGTATCATTGCCACCATGCCGCTGTATGCAGCGTATCGGGTGAAGGGCTATTCCGAGGAAATGCTGCTCCGGGCCACCGCCCTGAGCTATCTGGTATGCATGTATATTAAGGAGTATTCCGGGAAGCTCTCCGCCTTCTGCGGCTGTGCCATTGCCGCCGGAACAGGCACGGCCTGCGGCCTTACGCTTCTCCGGGGCGGCTCTCTGGCGGACATGGACCGGGCCATCCGGAATCTCGCCAGCAGCATCACCGGCATGATCTGCGACGGCGGCAACCAGGGCTGCACCATGAAGGGTGTGGTGGCGGTGGACGCGGTATGGCGGTCTGTGGACATGGCGATGCAGGGCGTGTCCATTGACAGCGTTCACGGCATCAACGGCCCAACCCCTGAGGAAACCCTGCGCAATATGGGCCGGATTGCCTCTCCCGGCATGATCGGAACGGAAAAAACCATTGTGGAAATTCTCGGCGAGAAAAGGCCGGGGAAGGAGCATTGAACATATGGAAAAGAACAGCAGCGTATATCAGGCCTATGTCCAGATCCTCAAGGAGGAGCTGATTCCCGCCATGGGCTGTGCCGAACCCATCGCCATCGCCTATGCCGCCGCCAAGGCCCGGGAAGTCCTGGGCTGCGCTCCGGATCTGGTAAAGATCGGCGTCAGCAACAACATCATTAAGAACGTCAAAAGCGTCATCGTTCCCAATACCAGCGGCATGAAGGGCATTGCTGCCGCCGCTGTAGCGGGTATCGTGGCGGGCCAGCCGGAGAAGGCCCTGGAGGTCATCTCCCAGGTCACGGAGGCCCAGAAGCAGGACATGCGCACCTTCCTGGACACCGTTCCGGTGAAGGTGGAGGCCATTGACAACGGCATCATCTTCGACATCCTGGTGGCCCTCTACAACGGCCCCGAGTCCGCTGTGGTCCGCATCACCCACTACCACACCAACATCGTCTACATCAAGAAGGGCAGCCAGGTGCTGCTGGATCGTACCGAAGAGGTAACCGGCTGCGGCGGCGAGAATCCCGCCGAAAAAGGTCTGACGGACAAGAGCCTGCTGACCGTGGCGGACATCTACGACTTTGCGGAAACCTGCGATATCGAGGATGTGCGTCCCACCCTGGACACCCAGATCCGGTACAACACCGCCATTTCCCAGGAGGGTCTCCGGGGGGATTACGGCGCCAATGTTGGCTCCACCATGCTCAAATACTACGGGGACAGCGTCCGCAACCGGGCCATTGCCAAGGCAGCCGCCGGTTCCGATGCCCGGATGAGCGGCTGTGAGCTGCCTGTTGTCATTAACTCCGGCAGCGGCAACCAGGGCATTACCGTATCCGTGCCCGTGATCGAGTACGCCAAGGCTCTGGAGGTTTCCGAAGAAAAGCTCTACCGGGCCCTGACCCTGTCCAACCTGATTGCCATTCACGAAAAGAGCGGCATTGGTCGGCTCTCCGCCTACTGCGGCGCGGTCAGCGCCGGATGCGCGGCAGGCTGCGGCATTGCCTATCTCCACGGCGCGGACTGCAAAGCCATCGCCCATACCCTGGTAAACGCCTTAGCCATTGTGTCCGGCATCATCTGCGACGGCGCCAAGGCCAGCTGTGCCGCCAAGATTGCCTCCAGCGTGGAAAGCGGCATTCTGGGCTACCACATGTACCTGAATGGTCAGCAGTTCCGCTCCGGGGACGGCATCGTCGCCAAGGGCGTAGAGGCCACCATCCGCAACGTGGGCCGTCTGGGCCGGGATGGTATGCGGGAGACGGACAAGGAAATCGTCCGGATTATGATGGACATTTAAGGAAAGCAAGGGATTTTCGTGAACATTCGCACCGCGACCATGGATGACCTTCCGCAGATTGCAGCCATTGAAGCAGAGTGCTTTCCGGCAGCCGAAGCGGCAGGCCGGGAAAGCTTTCAAAAGCGGCTGACCGTTTACCCCAACCATTTCTGGGTTCTCATGGACGGGGAACGGATGGTGGGCTTTGTCAACGGCCTTGTGAGCAGCGAACCGGATCTTCGGGACGAAATGTATGACGACGCCTCCCTGCACCGGGAGGACGGCGCCTGGCAGATGATTTTCGGGGTGGACACCATCCCGGCCTACCGCCGTCAAGGGTGCGCGGAAGGGCTTCTCCGCCATGTGATCGATCAGGCCCGGGCCCAGGGCCGGAAGGGTCTGGTGCTGACCTGCAAGGAACGGCTGCTCCACTACTACGGAAAGCTGGGCTTTCAGAACGAGGGCATCTCCCAGTCCACCCATGGAGACGTTACCTGGTATCAGATGCGGCTGACCTTTTGACTCATAATGGACCATTCTATGCAAAACTGCCCCCACAGGAAACAGTAGCCTGTTTCCCGTGGGGGCTTTCGTTATGCGCTTATTTACGCCTCCCGGATCACATGCGCGCCCTGGAATTCCACATGGAGTGGCAGAATTTCCCAGGCATTTTCCGTGACGGCGTGGAGCTTTTTCGCAAGTTTTTCCTCCAGATTGGGGTTCCGGGTAATACACAGCAGAGTCGGGCCTGCGCCGCTTAAGCAGAAGGCCGCACCGGTGGTACGCACCAGAGCCTCGATCTTCTCATAGTCCGGAATCAGCTTCTTCCGGTAGTTCTGATGGAGCCTGTCCTGCATGGCGCTGCGCAGGAGCTTTTCGTCGCCCAGCTCCAAAGCCTTCAGCACCAGAGCGCCGTGGGCGATGTTATAGATGGCGTCCCCCCGGCTGACCTGCTCCGGCAGGACGGACCGTGCCAGGGAGGTAGGCAGGTTAAATTCCGGCACCAGCGCCAGGAAGTCCCAGCCGGGATGGAGAGGAAAGCTCACCGATACCGGCAGGCCCCCGTCCACCATGGAGGCGGTGAGGCCGCCGTAAAAGGCCGGTGCCAGGTTGTCGGGATGGCCTTCCATGGCGTTGGTAATGTTCAGCAGGCCCTGGGTGGACAGCTTCT
>CAYRDE010000150.1:0-4584 GCA_964422935.1 uncultured Oscillospiraceae bacterium
AAGCATGTGGAATAAAGCACTCTGGTCAGCCCTGGGAAGGGAGCTGACGGAGCCGGGAGATCGGGTGGTCTGCGCCGTCTCCGGCGGGGCGGACTCCATCGCCATGCTCTTCGGCTTTTACCTCAACCGGGAAAGATTGGGAATCTCACTGGAAGCGGCCCATTTTAACCACCAGCTTCGGGGAGAGGAATCGGACCGGGACGAGGCCTTTGTCCGCGCCTTCTGCGACCAATATGACATTCCCCTCCATGTGGGCAGGGGAGAGGTCAGGCCCGGGAAGAAGGGCCTGGAGGCGGCGGCCCGGGAGGCCAGATACGCTTTTCTGGACACCCTTCCCGGGAAGATTGCCACAGCCCATACGGCGGACGACAACGCGGAAACGGTACTGATTCACATGATCCGGGGCACCGGCCTGAAAGGCCTGGGAGGAATCGCCCCGGTCCAGGGACGGATCATCCGGCCCATGCTGGATATCACCCGGCAGGAGGTGGAGGCCTTCCTGGAGGAGTGGGGCCTACCCCATGTGGAGGACAGCTCGAACCTGGGGGACGACTTCCTGAGAAACCGGTTAAGACACCATGTGATCCCCCTTTTAAAAGCGGAAAACCCCAGGCTGCCTCAGACCCTGTCCCGTATGGCTCTGGCCCTGCGGGAGGATGAAGCCTGCCTTTCTAAACTGGCGGCCCGGGAAGCTGTGCCCGGGGTGACAGAGCTGAAGGCCATGGACAAGGCCCTGCGCTTTCGGGTGCTGGAGGGGCTTGCGAAGGACTTCGGCGTACAGGAGCCGGGCCGGGTTCAGCTGGAGCAGATCAACGCCCTGCTGTATTCCCCGAAGCCTTCGGCAAGCATCCGCTTTTCCGGCGGGATTGTTATCGGAAGAGAGTATGACCGTCTGGTTTGCCGGAGGGACAGGGCGGTTCCGGATGCGGTCTGCCTGTCCTGCCCCGGGGAGGCACTGCTGCCGGAATATCGGGTGGTCTGCGAACCGGCGACGGAAATCACCAACACCCGGGAGGTGTTTACGGTTTACCCCCAGGGAAGGCTCATTGTGAGGCCCCGGCAGCCGGGAGATGAGATCCGGCTTCCCGGCGGAAGAAAAAGCCTGAAAAAGCTGTTCATTGACCGGAAAATTCCGGCGTCCCGCCGGGAACACATTCCGGTGTTGCAGGATGACAAGGGAATTCTGGGCGTATATTCTCTGGGCGTGGATGAAGACAGGGCGGCAAAGACGCTGCCTGCCTGCACCGTCCGGTTTATAAAACGAGATAATAAGGGAGAGAAATGATCATGCAGCAGGATATGAAAACCATCCTTCTTACCCAGGAGCAAATCCAGGCCCGGATCGAGGAGCTGGGGGAGATTCTTACGGCGGAGTATGCCGACAAAAACCCTGTGGTTGTGGGTGTTCTCAAGGGCGTGGTGATCTTCTACGCCGATATGATCCGGAAGATCCGGGTGCCCTGCCAGATGGACTTTATGTGGCTGTCTTCCTACTCCGGCACCGATTCCACGGGGCATACCATTGTCCGGCAGGATTTGAAGACGGACATCCAGGGCCGTCATGTGCTGATTCTGGAGGACATTTTCGATACCGGAAACTCTCTGGATTTTACGGTGAAGCATCTTTTGGAAAAGAACCCTGCCTCCCTGAAAATTTGCACCCTGCTGGATAAGCCGGAGCGCCGCAAGCCCGGCATCACCCTCCAGGCGGATTATGTGGGCTTTACCATCCCCAATGAGTTTGTGGTGGGCTATGGCCTGGATTACAACGAAAAATACCGGAATCTGCCCTATATCGGCATTTTGAAACCGGAAGTATACAGCAAATAATAAGGAGAAACCCAATTGAAGAATCGTAGATTGATACCCCTGATCCTATATCTGATTGTCTTGGTTCTGATTTTTTCCTCTCTGAACGGAATGTTCAGCAGGTCCATGTCCCGGATTCCCTATTCGGAGATTGTGACCCTGTTCAAGACGGAGCAGGTCCGGGCCTTCGTGGTGGAGGATCAGGCGATTAAGCTGGAACTGTACAATCCCTACCAGGGAGAGACTGTGATCACCGCAAGTCTGGCAGACCCCGAACAATTCCGTCAGGAAATGGGGGACCTGATTATCAGTCAGCAGGAAGCGGGCATTCTGGAGAGCTACAACTTTGTCCCCGATGAGGGCTTTTCACCCTATTCCCTGATTCTGCCCCTGATTTTGGCGGGGCTGGTGCTGCTGTTTGTCTGGACCATTTTGATGAACCGGGCCAACGCCGGAGGCAATCCCCTGCAAAACTTTGGAAAGGCCCGCACCGTCCTGGGGGTACCCGACGGGAAGAAGGTCACCTTCCAGGATGTGGCAGGTGCGGATGAAGAAAAGGAAGAGCTTCAGGAGGTTGTGGATTTCCTGAAAAATCCGGAGAAGTTCACGGAGATTGGCGCCCGGATTCCCCATGGAATTCTGCTGGTAGGCCCTCCGGGCACCGGTAAGACCCTGCTTGCCCGGGCGGTGGCGGGGGAGGCCGGGGTTCAGTTCCTGTCCATTTCCGGTTCCGATTTCGTGGAAATGTATGTGGGCGTAGGCGCCAGCCGTGTCCGGGACCTGTTTGAACAGGCAAAGAAAATTGCCCCTGCCATTATTTTCATTGACGAGATTGACGCCGTGGGCCGCAAGCGTGGCTCGGGTCTTGGCGGCGGTCACGACGAGAAGGAGCAGACCCTGAACCAGATGCTGGTGGAAATGGACGGCTTCAGCCACACCGAGGGCGTCATCGTCCTGGCAGCCACCAACCGTCCCGACATTCTGGACCCGGCCCTGCTCCGGCCCGGTCGGTTTGACCGGCAGATCCAGGTGGGACGGCCTGATGTGAAGGGCCGGGAGGAGATTTTGAAGGTCCACGCAAAGAATAAGAAGCTGGATGGCAGCGTGAACCTGAAAACCGTGGCAAGGGCCACAGCCGGATTTACCGGGGCGGACCTTGCGAACCTTCTCAATGAAGCGGCGATTATGGCGGCAAGAGCCAGCCGCCCGGTGCTGAACATGGAGGATTTAAACGAGGCCCTGATGAAGATTACCGCCGGCCCCGCAAAGAAGAGCCGTGTCCAGACCCGGAAGGACCTCCGGGAGACCGCGATTCACGAGGCGGGACACGCGGTTGCCATGTACAACCTGCCCACCCATGACCCGGTGCGGCACATCACCATCATTCCCCGGGGCCAATCTCTGGGCGCTACCTGGTATCTGCCTCAGGACGACTCCGCCAACCTGACCCGGAATCAGATGTATGAGCAGATTGTGTCTTTGCTGGGCGGTCGTGTGGCGGAGGCATTGTTCCTGGGAGATATCTCCGTGGGGGCCTCCAACGACATTGACCGGGCCTCCAAGCTGGCCCGGGACATGGTGGCCCGGTACGGCATGTGCGAGAAGCTGGGTACCGTCAGCTACTTAGACGGAGGCGAGGTGTTCATTGGCAGAGATTACCAGACCACCAAGAGCTATTCCGAAAAGGTGGCGGGAACCATTGACGATGAGGTGAAGGCCCTGATTGACCGGGCCTATGACCAGTGTAAGCGCATCCTTACGGACAATGCGGACAAGCTCCACGCGGTGGTGGATTTCCTGCTGGAGAGAGAGTCCATGACCGGTGAGCAGTTTGCCGCCATCATGGAGGGCAGGGACCCGGGTGAAAGCTCCACCACGGATCTGTTTGACGCCTTTGACCAGCCAAAGGAAAGACCGGAAAACCAGTAGAATTTCGAACTTATCCCCTGCCGGAAAAGCGGCAGGGGATATTTTTTGAATGAAAACAGAATAATTCGGATAAAAAAGGAAGTCACAGGATTAAGAGGATGAAGAAAAGGAACCAGGAAAAAGTAACAATTGTAACAAAACCTTGAAAAAAATATGAATAATTTTGTTGACATTCACGATGGAAAGCGCTACAATAGGGCAGACGGCAAGGATGCGCCAACGTGCTTGCCGGGGGCGTCAGAGATTCTCTGGGCCCAAATGATAAGGAGGGTAATATATGATAAGCTTCTTCGTATGTTTGGCACTGCTCATTGCTGGATACTTTATTTATGGCAAATTCGTATCCAACACCTTTGGTCCTGATGACCGCGAAACCCCGGCAGTCACCATGGAAGACGGCGTTGACTATGTAGTCATGCCTACCTGGCGGATCTTCCTGATCCAGCTGCTGAATATCGCCGGCCTGGGCCCCATCTGGGGTGCTGTGGGCGGCGCTATGTGGGGTCCCAGCGTATTCCTTTGGATCACCTTTGGTACTATTTTTGCCGGCGGTGTTCACGACTTCGCTTCTGGCTTTATGTCCATGCGGCATAATGGCCTCAGCGTTCCCGAACTGACCGGTATGTACATGGGCAACACCATGAAGCAGGTTATGCGTGTGTTCTCCACCGTGCTGCTGTTCATGGTAGGCGTTGTCTTCGCGGTTGGCCCCGCCGGCCTGCTGAGCTATCTGTGCGGTCAGGGCGGCTCCACCGGTATCTTCACCAGCAAGAACTTCTGGCTGACCGTTGTGTTCATCTACTTCTTCATTGCTATAAGCGGACATATTACAGCCGCCGTCTCCAA
>CAYRDE010000151.1:0-4531 GCA_964422935.1 uncultured Oscillospiraceae bacterium
ACTGCACGATTGGGGCAAAAGATCTGTCTGTAAGCCGCAGACGATTTATTCAGAGCTTCCCTAAGGCATCACCCCATTGTCCGAAGGTTCCGGGCAATGGGGTGATCTTGATAAAGCCATCAGGGCATCATAACCTTATGGATACTGTTGATTTCCGGATCTCCGATCAGGATATAGTCCACCTGCTCCAGATCAATGGGTGTACTGAAATACTTGGTGCCGCTGGTCCAATGCTCCGTTTCACTGATATTTCCGCCGCCCCCTGTCATCAACGGACTGCTGCCATCCTTCATCACCACCCGGAAGGCCAGATCAAAGGAGACTCTATCATCCGTGCAGGTATAGCTGCATTTCCAATCCGCGCTGAGAGGAGAGATTGCCAGCTTCTCGGGTGTCACCGTGTAGTCAAAGCTTTCCTCATGGACAGGCAGGCCGTTTTCCGGGTCTGTTTCTCCTGTCAGGTTTTCCTCACAGGATGCCTTACAGGGACTGTCGTGGGTCCAGGTTCTGACCTTGTGACCGCCGTAGGTCAGGCCCGTCACATCCAGCTCCACCACCTTCGCCTCGTTCGCGATGCCGATGTCAAAGGTAAACTGACCGGGCGCCAGGCACTTGTAGCCGTCCTGATCCCCATACTGATCCACCACCTGCTCATAGATACCGGTGATGTGGTACAGCTTGGAGACGCCATCGTTGAACTTCATCTCCATGCCGGACTGACTTTGGATGGTCACATGGAAGTCCTTCCGATTGTCTGCGGGATTCTCGTCCGGAAGGGCTTCCACATCCACAAAGTAACCGGAAATCTCGTAGGGCGCCCCCTCCGGCAGCTCCAGGATATGCCAGTCCTCGGAATTGGAATCATAAAACGTATAGCGGATTCCATCCGGCAGGACGCTGCCCTCCGGGGCCTCCGCCTGGAAGTACAGGTGGATCACATTCTCGTCGGCGTAAGCGGCGGTGAGGGTCATGGTGGTCCCTTCGCTTTCGACGCTGGTTTCCTGGAAAACCTTTCCCAAATCACTTACCACCTGAATCTGTTCCTGCCCAACCGTCTCCGGCAGGGTAATGTCCAGTCCCTCCTGCCGGACATACTGCTTGTCTTCCTCCAGACGCCCTTCCAGAATGCTGCGGAACCAGTCTCCCGCACCCAAAAGATTTTCCGCGGCGAAGGCCGTCAGCGTCAGCAGGGACACTGCCGCCGCTGCCACCAGAATCCGGAAGGCAATCCGTCTTCCCTTTGTGGTTTTCTTTTCCTTATGAATCCTGCTCATAGTCAGCTCCTTAATCCGCCGGGAGGAAAGGGGCGTTTCCTGGTCAAGCGCTATGGTATCCTCCCAGACGCCGCTTACCAAATCCGAAATTCTTCGTTTCATACCGCACCCCACCTCGTTAAAACTGTTTTCAACCGCATTCGGCCTCTGCGTAATTTTGTCTTGACAGTCGATTCCTTCAGTCCCATGGCAAGACAGATTTCCTGAATTGGCTGTATGTAATAGTAATACCGCAGGAATATCTCCCGATCCGGTTCCTCCAGGGAGTTCACCGCTTTGCGAACCAGCATCCGTTCTTCCTTCCGTTCCAAATCAGCAGCGGGGGTATTCTCATCGGGCAGTTCCAAAACGTCTTCCTCCAGAGGCAAATCCTGATGGGCCTTCCGGAGCCGGTCTCTGGCCTTATTTCGGGCAACCGCTCCAAGCCAGGCCTTCAAGCACCCCGGACGGATGTCTGCCGCCCGCTCCCATGCCGCCAGAAACACGTCGGAAACCGTTTCCTCCCCATCCTCCACGGAAAGGCGGGAACCCAGGATATTCCACACAATGACCGATACATAGTTTGTATATCGCTCCATGAGCTGCTCCAGAGCCCTGGTATCACCGGCACAGAGCCTGCCAAGTATCTTTTCTTCTGTCATACCATTTACTCCTAACCGAACTGTAAAAGCGCTTTCACCTATCATATCGCGGTATTTGCCCCTCAGGTTTCAAAAAAATCGTCTGCCGAGAATCGGCAGACGATATTCCTTACTTTTTTCCCTCTTTTTCTTCCTTAATCTGGACTTGCAGATGTACAGAAAGGACTGCTAAGGATGTTGCCATATTCTCGTTTTGCACCAGAATATTGGCAGGCACATCCAAATGGGTGGGGGCGAAGTTCCAAATTGCCTTAATTCCGCCGGCAATTAACTGGTCTGCGACCTGCTGCGCAGCCTCAGCGGGAACGGTGATAATCCCCATCAGGACCTTGTGGCTGTGGCAAAACTCCTCCAGCTTTGAAATGGGGAAAATGGGCTTTCCCTCATCGGACTTTTTGTTCTTTGGGTACAGATCGAAGGCAGCCAGAATATTGAGACCATATTCGTCAAAGCCCTGATAGGCCATCAACGCCTGCCCCAGCTTTCCCGCGCCAATCAGTACCGCGTCCGTGGTGTTGTCATACCCCAAAAACTGTTCGATGTCGTCGATCAGCGCCTCCCGCTGATACCCGATCTTCGGACGGCCTCCGGTGGATACCATTGCCAGATCCTTGCGCACCTGCACATCGCCCATACCCAGAGCCGCTGCCAGCGCCGTAGCGGAAATATTCGGCGGCGCATCCTCCGGCATGGTCTTCAAATATGCCAGATACCCTGGCAAACGTTTCAAGACAGCTTTCGATATTTGTTTTCGCTCCATATGTTAATCAAGTCTCCTATTACTCTCCCGGATTGTTTATCGATAATACAGCATATCGATAAAATACCGTATCGATTATAGCATATCGAAAGTCAGAAATCAAGCACAGCTTGTTTGGCGAAGGAATTCTTTTTTTAGCCGCAAAAGGATTCGCTTTTCCAGCCGGGAAATGTAGGACTGGGATATCCCCATTTTCTGCGCCACTTCCTTTTGGGTCAGCTCCTTTTGTCCTCCCAGTCCGAAGCGCATAAAGACGATTTCCTTCTCCCGCTTTGGGAGCTCCTCCAAAGCCTGCCGCAGTACGCACAAATCCGCGTCATCTTCCAGAGGACGAAGGATCATGTCCTCCTCTGTTCCCAGAATATCCGACAGAAGCAGCTCATTTCCGTCGCAATCCATATTGATAGGCTCATCCAGAGAGACCTCTGTCTTCTGATTGGCAGTCTTACGAATATACATCAGGATTTCATTTTCAATGCATCGGGAGGCATAGGTCGCCAGCTTGATTTTCTTGTCCAGGCGGTAGGTGCTGATTGCCTTGATAAGTCCAATGGTGCCAATGGAAATCAGATCCTCCAGGTTGATCCCCGTATTTTCAAACCGTCGGGCAATGTAGACAACAAGCCGAAGGTTATGTTCCACCAACCGCTGCTTTGCTGCCTCCTCCCCCCGTTCCAGGGCCTGGAGCGCCGCCATTTCCTCCGCACCCTTCAAAGGTGGTGGAAGAACATCGCTCCCGCCTATGTAATAAATGCAGTTCTCCCGTGCCCGTATCAACCTACGCAGTAAAGAAATCAGTCCCATAGGAATCTCCTTTCCAAAATCACTGTGCCGTTACCAATGCCTGATATATGCCGCCGTTTCCGATATTCTCTCCGGAAAAGGCCACAACGGCTGGCTGGGTCTTGCCATCGACCCTAACATCTTCCAGACGCAGGGCAAGCAGCATTCCACCGCCTCCCACTGCATGGTAGGGAATCAGCCGAAGTCCAGGAATGGGGCGCTTCGCCATGGTTTCCAGAGGCGTCCGAAGCTGGTCACAGGAGAGTCCCGTCAGCTTCTCCGCCGCTTCCGCCCCAATTATGAAGACCTCCTCCCCACTGATGGGGTCTCTCAGCGTATTCCCGGAATCCCGCAGGGCGGTCAGGTACACTCTGCGCTCCCCGAAGGAAAGGGTCAGGGGTACACATTCCTTTCCGCCAATTCCGCCGCCAAAACCTACACGGCAAAGAAGCCAGAGTCCCCCTGCGCCCAAAGCCAAAGCCAGCATGTCCTTTCTGCCAAAGCAGACAGTAACGCCGCCCAAAGCCATACTGAGCAGCAAGAATATGCCGCTTCGTTTCCATGCGCTCTTGTCCAGGCCAAAGGCACATATGGCAATCAGTCCCAGGATACACATACGCCAAAAGGTGTTTCCAAGAAAGTGGAATCCCCGAAGCAGGCACGCCCCACCGTAGACACCCCCCAAAGTCGCAGCAAGCGCGCATCGCATCGTCCCTCCCCGAATGCCCGCCAGCCGATTGGTCCCAAGGAGCAGCAAAAAATCCACCAGAAAATTCAAGAGTACCACCAGGTCCAGATATACGATCAAAGACTCACCCCCCGCTTGAGATGGACCTACTATAGTCCATCCCGGGGGAGAAGCCAGTCATTTCAGCGCGCCAGCCCAGCCGCAAGTTCCGCCAGCACCGGATAAGATTCCACCGCCCCAGCGCAGAAAGAAGTCCCGCTACTGCCTTATCAGGTCACATTACCCAGCAATCTCGCAGAAGAAATTCCCGTTTGGTTTACATAATTATTTAAAAGCGCAAAAGAAAACCCCCAACCTTTCGGTTGAGGGTTTATGTTGGCATTAC
>CAYRDE010000152.1:0-4505 GCA_964422935.1 uncultured Oscillospiraceae bacterium
TCATGACTGGGGCTCATTTGTGGTATATTGAATTGCAGTTTTGTGGGAAAGGAGTTTATCATAAGCTGCAATCATCATCCACGAAAGGAGTCTGTAATGAAATCTGTTTTTGAAGCAATGGGCGGGACATACCGGCAATGTGGGGATTTCTTGATCCCAGAGATAGCCTTACCCGACACGCCCAGAAACCCTATCGGAAAATATGGTCGTATGCGCCAGCACTACCTAAAGGAGCATCGCGGGGTGCTCTACAACGCGATGATTCTGGATGGAACACTCTGGAGTCACCTTGCCGAAGTCGATAAGACCTGCAAAGAGCGTATGGATGTGCTTATTCTCGGCATGAAAGAAACACAAGGCATCACAGAAGAATTGAAAGCCCGTGACCCTATGGCATGGGTCGGAGCCATGAACAACATTCGCAGTGCTGCGGAGGAAATCCTCTTTGCGGAGGTGATCTATGAATGAAATATGCAGATTACCTTGCCGTCTTGGACAAACATATTGCCTCCCACCCTTTGAAATTGGGAGATGGTGAGTCGGTTTTGGCACTCCTGTATGAAAGCTACGAAGAATTGCAGGGGTACAGCAGCGAACAACTCAAAGAGGATTTCCATGAACTGTACCGTCTTCTGAATGGGATGCCTTTGAGAGACATGGACAAAATCATCAATCCCGTCTGTACCCTTTGCCGGGATCATGAGCAATCCGGCTTTATCCACGGTGTTCAGGTAGGCGTTCGGCTGGCGCAGGAAATTATGGAATAAGCAAATGGACCGTCTCCAAAATGGGGACGGTCTTTTGCTGTTTTGGAGATTACTTCTTATTGAAGTTATTCTTGCACCTGGTGCTACAGAACATGGCATCCGAGCGATTGGCAATAAACACCTTATGGCAGTGGCGGCACAGCTTCATAGGCTTCTTTTCATCCGTCAGCAGAAAGCTGAACATCATGTGGATGGCAAGCATCAGGGAATGGAAATCCCAAACAATCGTGGGCTTTTCGTACAGGGCAATGTGGTATGCGGGTGCGTTGCCACCAAAGGCTGCCATACCCATCCGCATGGTGTTTCTCTGGGCATCATCCATTCTGTCATAGTCCAGATAGTAAAAGAAAGTGTCGGTTACATAGAAGGCCCAGTCCTTGAATTGGGACACCAGCCAGTCATACCGCTCGGCATATTGCCTCTGGAAACACATCCGCATCGCCATGGGCTGGTCGGAAAAAGTCATGGCCAGCGCGATCATCATTCGGTCCTCATTGATGTTCCAGGCGGATTCTACGCCTCGCTTGATTATATCCAGCTTATGAAATGGATAGAACAGTTCCAGATAGTCATCCGTCTGCATGGCTTCTTCCCGGATGTAGGGATTCTTGGGAAGGTATACTGCTTCATAATCCATAAAACTGGAGGTGGTAGGCAGGGCGGTCATCATTCCAAGTAGACCGTATTTGTTTGCAAAGTCCAGAACGCCTTGCTGGATGACTTCCTCCGACTTCCTGCCCATGGAAAGCATACCCACATTCAGCGCATCCAGAACCAGCTCCTCCGGGTTTTTCATGGGATTGTACACATGGGGCTGGGCATCCTGCACCGGTGTGACATACCGGATTCCATTTTTTCCTTCTTTCAGTTCATATTGATCATAGCGAACCCAGTAAGAACTGGCTCGCTCAAACAGATTTTTCATAATGCACCCCCATCAGCCATCACCGTTTTTCGGTGGTGGCTTTTTGTGTTTCGGATATTTGTTTTCCCGTTTCACTCTGATGCCGGTTTTACTTTGGTGATTCATGGCATCCTCATACAGCTCAATAAACTCCTTTTCCCGGAGGGTCAGAGGTGCTTGCGCATCCTGCTTCTGAATCAAATGATGGTGCAGCTTTTTCTGAAGCTTTCTCGTATATGTATCGCGCACCTTACGAATATTCCGGTCAGACTGACCTTGCAACTGTGCCAGCTTGGTGGTGCTGTACAGGTGCAGAGACAGAAAGTACAGCAGCTCTTTGTGCTCCATCTTCAAGTCTCTGACAATCCCTGACAGGAAATCATTTCCGATGAGATTGTGCATTTCATGTGGGCAGTCGCAGAGGATATCCAGAAATTGCCCTCTGTACAAAAGCCGGTGCTTTGGTGCTGACAGCCATGCTGGAAAGATCATTCCGTCATAGCTTGCCTCATACTCCAGCGGAACATTGCCCCGGAGAATTTCGTGGTAGCGCTCTCTGCGCCTACGGTTGCTGTCCAGTCGATCCAGTTCTCCAATGACAACCGCAAAGTCGGCTTCCGTCCTTGCCGCTTTCCCGGTTCGCTCTACAGCAACCTCAGAGGTTTGCTCTCGGAGGGTATTGAAGCTGATAGGGGCATCGGCGCTGTATGCATCCTCCGGGGTGCCGTCATCCGGTCCGACCGGATCATCTTCCTGTTCCAGCTCGCTTTCCACAACTGCAACGAAGGCATCTTCCAGTTCTGCCGAGATATCTTCATTGTCCGGAATAGCATCGGAGGAATCCACTTCTTCCGCCCAGAAGTCGAGCGTTACTTCATCCATTTCAATTCCCACAGTCTCACCTCCTGCTGGGATACATTCTCCTATATCTCGCTAATTCAATTGCAAACAATTTGTAAATTTACAAAATTAAAATCATAAACAGTTCCGTTTTCTATACCGATTTTCTCCTATTAGTGAGGGCGCGTGAGCCGAGAGGACATGAAGGGTCACACCCCAAAAAACTTGAGAAAGGAAAAATATTCCTATGACAAAACCCACAAGAGAATTAACAACTGGGGAAAGACGCTCCATCCGAAAACTGGTGACAGGACACTGTGCCAACCATGACAGCGAGTACGGCTGCCTGCCGCTGGACTGCGAATGCCCCATGCTGGGCATCTGCTACACGAACAGCGCCATGTGCCGCTACTTTCGGGAAGCGGTTCTGCCCAACGATCCCGAACTGGAAGCGGCCTTGCAGGCACTGCCTACTAAACGCTGTCAGCGCTGCGGCAAACCGTTTCCGGTCAATGGGCGCAGAGTCTACTGCTCAGACACCTGTGTGGAAGCATCCCGGAAAGAGCAAACCGCAGCCAGAGTGCGCAAATTCAGGAGCAAAGCGGCATTGTAACGCTTTGGTACAAAAAAGTGCTTGCAGCGCAACCACTTTTTAAGCCGCATTTTCGAAGGCAATGCAGTTACATTATCTAACCTGTTTTCCACTTTGTGTTGGTTACAGGGGTCAAAATTAACCTGGGAGGCTTGTCTATTCCATAAACTTTTCACACGAAAGGAATCACGATTATGAAAACATACCAGAAAACACAATTATTGGATTTGCGTCCAGGACGCAGGAAAGTGAGGTTCAATGGCAGAAAACGAAAGCCGCAAAGACTATGTGACCCTGACCCGCCGGGTGGGTAATACGAATCACAAAGTACGCGTACATTTCAATGAGACAGGAGAGGAAACCATGGAAGATAAAATTTTGCGGATGATTCAGCGGGATGCGTTGAATCTTCCGAACGAGTGTGATATAATGAATCCACCACAAATGAGCCGTCAGTCTGAAAGGAGCGCGTCATGAGCGTGAAACAGACTGAGGAAAAGATTACGGCGCTGTACGAGCGCCTGTCCCGTGACGATGATCTCACGGGCGACAACAACTCCATTCTGAATCAGAAAGCATACCTCGAAAACTACGCAGCCCAGCACGGCTATACCAACATCGCCCACTATACGGACGATGGCTGGTCCGGCGGCAACTTTGAGCGTCTCGATTGGAAGCGCATGATTGCCGACATTGAAGCCGGGAAGGTCTGCCGGGTGATTGTCAAGGACATGAGCCGGGCAGGACGTGATTACCTGCAAACAGGCTTTTACACCGAGGTATTCTTTCGTCAGCATGGGGTTCATTTTATTGCCATCGCCAACGGTGTGGACAGTGAAGATCAGAACAGCAACGAATTTGCGCCGTTCCTGAACATCATGAACGAGTGGTACCTGCGGGATCAGTCCAGTAAGGTATCCGCTGCCTACAAAATCAAAGGCACCTCCGGCAAGCATACCTCTACCCATGCCATCTATGGCTACAAGAAAGACCCGGAGAACAAAGATCACTGGATCATCGACGAAGAAGCTGCCACTGTTGTGCGCAGAATTTTCCAGATGAGTATTGAAGGTCATGGCGGCTATGAAATTGCCCAGATACTGACCCGTGAAAAAGTGGAAAGCCCCAGCTACTATTTGGCAAGCAGAGGAATCGGGTTGTTCAAGAATCGCAAGGATATGACTCGTCCATACGACTGGTACGGCAATTCCGTCAATGTCCTTCTGTCCAAACCGGAGTACATGGGACATACCGTAAATTTCCGGACCTCCAAGAAATCCTACAAGGACAAACGGATCATGAATCCCCCGGAGGAGTGGCTGATTTTTGAGAACACCCATGAAGCCATCGTCGATCCCGAAACATGGCATCTTGCCCAGCAGACCCGGCGAACTGTCCACCG
>CAYRDE010000153.1:0-4428 GCA_964422935.1 uncultured Oscillospiraceae bacterium
GAAAAATAAGTTCAATTATTTCTTTATCTCTCTCTTGACATCACACCATTAGACTCTTCACAGTTTTTTCTCCTGCTTCCATTATACCTGCTTTCTCTTCTCTTGGCAATCCCAACTTGTGATTATTTTCACCCTGAGCCTTTCCTTTTCCCCGGTTTCTTTGTATACTGAAAATAAAATTTCCATCGGCTGAAACATTTTCCTGCTCCCGTGCGTGTTAGGGGTGAAAAGGCCAACAAAGGGAAAGGATGTGACCATATGACAGAAGCCTTTTTATCCTGGGCTATGAAGCTTAACGGCGATGCCGTATACCGGCTGGCCCTGTGCCGTCTGCAAAATACCGCCGACGCGGAGGATGTCTACCAGGAAACCTTCCTGTGCCTGTTTCAGGAGAAGCAGGCCCCATCCTGGGACCCGGAGCGGCTGAAGGCCTGGCTTCTCCGGGTTGCCATCAACAAATGCACCGATATCGCAAGGAAGCGCAGGCACACTGCCAGCCTGACCCTGGAGGACATACCCGATCTGACCATGGAGGGCGACTACAGCAGCCTGGAGCTGTGGGATGCCGTCAGCCGTCTGCCGGAAAAATACCGGATTGTTTTCCATCTGTACTACGCCGAAGGGTACAAGACCCAGGAGATCGCCGACCTGCTTTCCATCCCCGGGGCTACCGTCCGGGTCAATCTGAACCGGGCCAGAGCCACTCTCAGAAAGGAGCTTACCTGCAATGACAAAATATCCTGATTTTACCGATGATTACCGGAACCTGAGTCAGAACCTCCACGCCCCCGCCCATTTGCAGGCCGCCGTTCTGGAGGCTCTCCGGGAGGGGGAAGCCCAAAAGCCCCAAAAGGCCCGGAAGGGAGGGCGCTACAGCCGGGGCTTCTCCTTCCTGCAAAAGGCGGCTATTGCGGCGCTGATTGCCCTGCTGATTCCCGTCACGGCTTTTGCTACCGTCAAGGCCACCGGCGGTGTTCGGGAATGGCTGGCCCGGTGGGGCGTCAAGGACATGGAAGCGGTGGAGACCCTGGTGAACACCTTCCCCACCCAGCCGGAGGAAACCGTTGCCGCCGGTGAGGAAAAGCTGGTGGAGTTTACCATACTGGACGCCGTAGTTGACAGCCAGAGCATTTTTGCCACAGCGGAAATGAAGCCCCTCACCGACAAATATCTGCTGGTTCCCAGTGACCTCGGCATCAACGAAACCATGGGCTGTATGATCATGGATGGCTACGAAGGAGACCCGAACATGACCATCGAAGACTATGCCGCCTCCATCGGCAAAGAAATCTTAATTGCCGGGATCTATCTGGATGTGGAAAATTCCCCTGTTGGGCTGGGAATGTGGTCCACCACCAAGGCGGACGGGACCATTGTCCGGAATTTCTCCGGAAGCAACGATACCGGTTCCCAAACGATCCCGGTAAAGGTGACCTGCCTGTACAAAACTCTGGACGGTTCCGTTTCGGAGCGATTTGAATATCAGATCGAGCTCACCGACAACAGCACCAGAACCGCCGTCAAAACCTTTACACAGTTCTCTGACACATCGGAGATAAATGTGCAGATGAAGGAAATGGTCATTGAGAAAACGGAGCTGGGCTATCTCGCAACCTTTACCTACACTGCCTCCCAGCCCTACCATGTCAGCCTCCTGGACGCCGAGGGGAACTACCTGCGGACGCTGCCCGGCGGCAC
Source organism: uncultured Oscillospiraceae bacterium (assembly GCA_964422935.1). Taxonomy (GTDB): domain Bacteria; phylum Bacillota; class Clostridia; order Oscillospirales; family Oscillospiraceae; genus Faecousia. Next base: position 1,699 of record CAYRDE010000153.1, read on the forward strand.
CCAAATGCCCGAAATGGGCGATGACGGTACCTACCATGTCACCATTGCTCTGACGGAGGCGCCTCCTTTGGAAGGCCTTCAGTTCCAGCTGGTAGGCGGTGATATTGAAAAAAGCGGTCTCTATCAGATTCTCGGCTGACGCAAAATTTCCCGGCAAGCAATCCGCTTGCCGGGAATCTTTTTATCCAAGAAGCCGCTTCACGGTACGCTCCCACCAGCCCATTTCCAGGCAGTAGCCGCCGTAAACATAGCCGGACAGGCCGTCCTTGCTCACCTGATACCACACATGCCCGGCGGAATTTTCCAGGCTGCCGGTGACATTCAGCTTCTCCCCTTCCCCAATCCGGGCAATGGCAACGGAGCGTGCGTCGGTATAGTTGCTGCAAGGCAGGCTCATCAGCTCCATGTCCTTTCCGGCCCAAAGGGTCTGCTCCTTCCCCTCCAGCTTGCCGCACTGCCGCAGATAAACTTCAGGCAGCTGGTTCCGGGAATAGGCCAGAAGGGTATCCACCGCGTTCTTATCTTCGTACAGCCGGTACATCGCCGACCGCAGAAGCTGCCGGTCCAATGTCACGGTGCCCACCCGCTCCCCTACCTGGAAGTCATTGTATACCGAATAGTAGGTGGACTGGATCAGCTCCGTAAACGCGCCAAAGTTTCCGTCCCCGATGAGCAGACAGCCCGCGGACCACATGGCCCCTTCAATGGTATGGTTGACGTTCCGGGTGTGAATGTTGATCATATCCGCCCGGGAGGTGACGAAGCCCTCCGGGTTCATATACACCGCCGGGATGGTATCATCCTCCACATCCGTCCGGATGTGAAGGGCCTCATAATTGCCGCCGTGCTTGACGGAATAGACCTCATAGGTTCCGTCGCAGATGGTGGCGGGGCCTACCTCGCCGACCCCTTTGATGTTCCAGGCTCCGTATTCCAGAGGCCGGTCCGGAAGGGTGCTGCAATCGTCGTTAAAGTAGGAGACATAGAGCTTTCCCGTCTCGCCGAGCCGGATCACCATGCACACGGCGGAGACCCGGTAGTAGCTGATATCGGAAAGGACCGGGTCCGCCATATTGTCGGAGGCGCCCTCAAAGAAAAACACGGCGCTGTACCCCTGAGAAAGGGTCTTCCGGATGGAGGCGTTGTTGCGAAGATAGTAGCCGATCATGGTTTCCACATAGTCCCGGCGTTCACTGTCCTCCATCAGGCCGCTGAGGTTGGGGTAATAGCTTGACCGTCCTTCCGCGAAAACGGGAAGGGGCGGCAGCGCCAATATCACCACCAGCACCAGAGAAAGGATACGAAAAAAGGTTTTTTTCATGGAGTTACCTCGGTTTCAATGTGGGTATAGTTTACCATCTTTCTCAGTATACGTCAATGCGCCTTGGATTTATTTCCCCTTTGTTCATATTTTCCCCGGACGGAAGGTTTCCCTTCCGAAAAAGCGTTGTGGCTGCCCTTTCAGGCAGCCACAAAAAACGTCAATTCTTTTCCCCGGAAAGGGTTCCCAGATCCCCCAGATCCTCTATGCCCACCAGATAGGCTCCCATCTGGGAAAGCTGCCGGGCGCTCTCACTGCCGTCCCGGAAGCAGGCCACGGGACTCCAGCCCATTTGGAGATTCTTCGCCGTACCGCTCCAGGTTCCGCCCCGGTACAGCCGGGACTGGGCCACAAACACCATCCAACCCAGAGTGTGGATGCACCGGTTCCGGCGCAGGGCACGCTGGGCGGAGAAGGGGGCTTCGTAATCCTCCTCGCTGAGCAGAAGCAGATTGCGCCGCCGCCCGTGGCGGGTCAGTTCATCCGCCACAATGCTGATCACCCGGCCTCCCGCGTCCAGGCAGGCCTCCTGGGCCGTCCGGTCCGCCCCCCGGGCATTGCCGGAGACCAGGGTCAGCCCCTGCATGGCGGCTTCATAGCCCAGCTTTTCCGCAAAGCGCCGGTTTTCTTCCCCCAGCTCCCGGCTTCCCACCAGGGCGATGGCAGGGCCTCGTAACAGGGACAGCTCCCCCTTTGCCCAGAGACAGCCGGGACTGTCCAGCCCCAGCCGCTGCCGCAGCAGCAGAGGATACCCTTCGCTGACCCGGGTAACGGGCACACAGTCCATACGCCTGGCCCGGGACAGATAGCCCTCCAGACGATCCTCCTCGTCCAGGAGGGCAACGACCCGATGGGCCAGCTCTCCATCGCAGCCCAGATTCAGCAAATCCTCTTCGGTAAGCCGCCGGTCCGCCTCCGGTGCGTCCATCGACCTGACCCGCGCCGCCAGATTCCGGAGCTGAGCCGTGGTCAGAACCGGTCTTTCCGGGTCCCCCAGATGGCTGCTTAGCAGCAGGAAGCCCTTTTCCCGGGGATTCAACGGAATCTCCTTTTCTTCACCGGGGGCGGCGTGACCACCACTTCCTCCGTCAGCTTTCCCTCTCCGTCCAGCACCATGGGCGCTATGGTAAAGTTACAGAATTTGCAGATTTCCTCCAGCTTTGCCTTTTCCGGGAAGTTGCTGACAATGCTCCAGGCAATGCCCTTCCGCTTGGCCCGGCCCGTCCGACCGATCCGGTGGACGTAATATTCGTTTTCCTCAGGAACGTCAAAGTTGATCACGCAGTCCACATCATCCACGTCAATGCCCCGGGAGGCCACATCCGTGGCGATGAGCACCGGCAGCTTTCCCTCCCGGTAGCGCTTCATGGTCTTCTCCCGCTGGCTCTGCCGGATGTACCCGTGGATGC
>CAYRDE010000154.1:0-4295 GCA_964422935.1 uncultured Oscillospiraceae bacterium
GCCGTTTCGTTTGTTGTCGCTCATTTGTTAAGCACCTCCGAAGCTGAGTATAGCCTGGATTTTGGGCTGTTAAACAAAAAAGCGGAAAAATTTGGTGATTCGGAAAAATCGAAAGAATACCCCCAAAAGCGGCCAAGGTTCTTAGCGGCGGTTCTTCCCCGGGTGTTTTTTCTCCCAGAATTCCCGATCCGGGCAGGCAAGACCCGATACCAGCATCACAGCAAGGAACATAGCAATGGTAATCAGCTTCATGGTATTATCCTCCTTTATGATTCGGCAAAAGAAATCGTTATGCGGTCGGCACCTTCAATGCTCCCCTTTTCCACATCCAACAGGATATAATAGTTACACTGGAGCGATAACGAAGAAGGCCGCAGCGTTACCTTCCATTCTCCCCCTGTTTCCCGGATGTCCTCGACGATGGTTTTCGACGGACACGTCAGATGGACCAGCACCAGGTCATGGGAATCAAACCAGGTTTCGTCGTATCCATCGGTGCTTTCCCGCAGGGCATCCTCGTCGCTCATAATCCGGTCCCCCAGATAATCCACCAGCGTTTCCCGATTGGAAATCAGGTGCACCTCAGGCGTCCCCGAAGTGTTACTTGCTGAGGTGCTGTCTCCGGGTGTTTCCACCCAGGTAATATTCAGGATTTCAGGGGCAATCCCTCCCTGATCCATGGCAGCTCCGGTTGCCGCGGCTCTCACGCTGGCATCCATACCATTCTCCGCAGAGAAATTCTCCTGTAGCTTTGACTCATCAGGCGCTGCCTCCGGTGCAGCCGTATCACAGGCCGCGGGAGCCGCCATCATCATTTGACTGGACTTAGAAGAGCCCATCCGCATTCCGCTGACCCAGATCCAGAACGAGCTACCCAGAATCGCCATCAGGCAGGCCGCCATGGCGGCCCAGCGATGCCAGAGGATTTTCTGGGGCTTCCGGCTCCGCCGCTTATCTGCCTCTGCCACCAGATCCGCCGGAAGCAGCGTCAGGGCATCGTGGAGATCTTCTGCTGTCATAGATACCCCTCCTTTTTTAAGTAATCCCGCAATCCCAGCCGAGTCCGGTACAGCAGGGATTTGCACTTGCTTTCTGTCATCCCGCAATACTGGGCCACTTCCTTTAACGGGTCCAGGAAATAGTACCTTCCCAGAAAGGCGGACCGGGTGGGTTCCGGCAAAAGCCGCAGATAAATGCCGATGGCATCCGCCAGCAGCTTTCCGTTTACCGTTTCCTCCGTGGTGTTCCCGCCGGAAACGCATTCCTCCAGCTCGTCCAGGGACAGGGCATATTCCGAGCCCATCCGCTTGTCCCGGGTCCGGTAGCGGAACAGGTCAATGGAAATCCGCCGGGCCAGCTTGGCAAGATAGGCTGACAGGATGCCCGGTCGGTGGGGCGGCATGGAGTTCCAGGCAGCAAGATAGGTGTCGTTGACGCTCTCCAGGCTGTCCTCTGTATTGTTCAGAATATTGAAAGCAATTTTCTGTAAGTAATGACCGTATTTATTTTCCGTTTCCCGGATGGCTGTTTCATCCCGATCCCAGTACAGGGAAACGATCTGGGTGTCCTCCATAGGTTTTCCACTCCTCTCTACTTATATAGACGGCAAATAAACCGTTTGGTTTCATGGATAACAGAAATTTTTACATTTTTTTGAAAAGCAAAAGCTCCGGCTGTCCCGGGAGGGACAGTCGGAACTTCGCAATTCAGTTTTCCCGCCCTTACAGGCCCAATGGAGGGCAAGCTCAGTTCATGTAATAGGCATGGAGCGCGTCCCGCATGGCGTAGTAGTTGGGCAGATTTCGCCAGCCGGAGGCGACTGTGGCAGTACCGCTGGTCACTACCCGAGTATCCGGCAGCGCCTGAGAAAGCTCGTAGGCATCCTTGCCGCTGCCAAAGATCATGTAGATATTTTTCAGCCAGGGCATTTCCTTCAGCGCCGAAACGTCGGGGAAGGTATTGCCAATGTTCAGATCCTCCAGGGCGGTACATCCCTTCAGCGGGTCCAGGGTGCGGATACCGCTCCAGTCCAGCTCCAGGAACTTTAGCTTCTTGCAGTTCTCAATCCCGTCTATGTGCTCCACTGCGGTATGGGCCAGAATCAGATATTCCACATTCTTCAGATATGCCACCCAGCTTACATCCTTCACGCCCAGATGACCCACATCCACGCTGATCAGGTCCTCACAGTAGCGGATGTTGTAAGAGGTGGCATCGGTAAAGGTCACATTGTAAAGATGGCAGTCTCTGCCAGGCATAAAGTAAGTAATATCCGTGCGGAAGGGCTTGGAATCGCCGAAGCGGACATACCACACCACCTTATATTTGTCCCGTACCCGTTCCCGGAAGGCCGCCATATCGTCATGGGGGATATCCTGCTCACCCATAAACAGGGTTTTTACCTTCGGCAGGAAGGTCATCGCCCGTTCCACCTGCTCAATGCTCTTCACCTTCACCGTGGAAAGATCCACATCTGTCTCATCCGGAGAGATCACCAGGTCTCCAATCCGAATCTCTGTTTCAATTTTTACGGAAGGATAAGCTATCTCAAGGGAATTCACCGTCTCCAGGGAGGCCTGGGGATTAATCAGCTTCAACTGCGTCATATCGCCAAGAAGCGGCAGCAGGCCAAGCTCCTCCTCGGTCACATCCTCAATGGTCACCTGCTTTACATTGTCGGCAACGGCTTTCCCGCACAGTTCCACCTGGAAGGTCAGGCCATGGTCATGGCAGAAGGTTTGCAACGCCTTAAATCCGGCAGGGGTGCTGCTGGCCTCCACGGTCACGGTCTTCAGTTCCTCCAGCCAGACAAGACGGGGAATCTCCTCCTCGTTAACCTGATCCAGGGTAACGTCCCGGGTCGTAAGGGGATATTCCTTGCCGTTCAGGGTAACGGCATAATCCACATTTACCTCCGGACGGCGCTGACGGAGGGCCGCCAGGTTCTCGTAGTCGGTACACTGTCTGGCATCCACGTTTTTGAGCTTTGGCAGATAATCCAGAATCAGCACATCCTCACCGGAAAGGGTGGTGACAGTAAGTGCCTCGGTATCATTGGGACAGGCCCCATTCTGGAAGGGAACGTTCCAGTAAATCTCACATTTTGGCAGCTTCTCCGCGATTTTTTCATATTGGGAAACGCTGAGCTTCTCCTCCCGCAGATCCAGCATTGCTGCGTTCTTCGGGTAGAAGTGCATACCCACGATCACATATTGGGTCATACACCAAATCAGCACGCCCGCCGCAACCGCCAGGATTCCCACCGGGATCAGCCAAACCAGAGGATTTCTGTTCTTCTTTTCCGGCTTTTTCCGGGATTTCTGTGTTTTTGCGCTTTTTTTCGTCCTATCTTTGGAAGGAACCGTCTCGTCTCTCTCTTTCTCAGGCTGTTCCTTCTTTCCGGTATCCATCCCGATCTCCGCTTTCAGAGCCTCCCAGGAGTCGGAATCCGCATCCTCCTGAAGTACCGCGTGCAGATCCGCCCAGAATTTATCTTCCTCGTTCTCCGGAACGTATGGCTTTCCGGTGCCTTGCTCTTCCTTGCTGTTTCCGAATCTTCCGCTATCCATCAAGCTTCCTCCTTGTGCTCTTTTCCCTGATATCCTGTTTATTATCCAACTATCCGCGTCATAAGTCAAGTTAAATTCCGTCTTCCCCACCAGGTTCTCTCAAAAAATGCCCATTCCCATGAAAAACAGGACGTCATCGCAGTCATCACCTATCCGGTCGCGGCAGAAAATCCCCCCAGCGCCCTTCCGAAACCTGTTTCCGGGAGAGGCTGAGGGGACGGTTGTTTGGTTACTCTTCCAGGATGGCGATGTGCACGGTGTCCAGCTGGCTCTTGTCCACGGTGGTGGGAGCGCCCATCATCAGATCCTGCGCGTTCTTGTTCATGGGGAAGGTGATGACCTCCCGGATGGACTCCTCTCCGGTCAGCAGCATGACGATCCGATCAATTCCGGGGGCAGCACCGGCATGGGGGGGAGCGCCATAGGTAAAGGCGTTGTACATGGCGGGGAACTTGGCCTTGACGTCGTCCTCGCCCAGGCCAACCATCTGGAAGGCCTTCACCATGATCTCCGGATCATGGTTCCGGACAGCGCCGGAGGCGGTCTCGTAGCCGTTGCACACCAGGTCATACTGGTCAGCCTTGATGGCGAGAAGCTTGTCCATATCGCCTTCTGCCTCTTCCAGCGCTTTCACGCCGCCCTGGGGCATGGAGAAGGGGTTATGGCAGAATTCCAGAGCGCCGGACTCCTCGCCGATCTCGTACATGGGGAAGTCCACAATCCAGC
>CAYRDE010000155.1:0-4232 GCA_964422935.1 uncultured Oscillospiraceae bacterium
CGCGCCGACGATAGTTGCCGGGTGACTGGCCGTGAAAATAGGTAATGCCAACATAAACCCTCAACCGAAAGGTTGGGGGTTTTCTTTTGCGCTTTTGTACGGTGAGGCGGCGCTGGTTGCCCTCTCAGTCGGCTACGCCGCCAGCTTTACATTATGGTATGATTGCCACCGGCAATCATAATGATTTTGATTCGCTGCGCGGAGCACCACTCAAAGGGAGAGCCAAGGGCGTGGTTCCGAGTCTTTAGAGCTCTAAAATCTTTTGGAAACCCACTTGCCTCCCCCCTTTGGGAGAGGTGCCCCAGTGCGCACACTGGGGCGGAGAGGGCTCCTTACTTCGCTGTTATGTAAACTCATCAGGCCCAATTCTTAAGGATTGGTGAATTCTTTGAAATTCGCTGGACTATTTGTCCGGGGGACGCTATAATACACCTAAATGCTTTGCGCTGTTCCGGAAGGAGATTCTACCATGAAGAAATCAAAATGGCTGCTTCGGTTGCTGGGGCTGGTCTTTCTTGTCGGCTTTTTCTTCTGCCTGTGGCAGGCCGGGAAAATCCTGTGGCAGGGGAAACGGGAACAGGATGCCTTTGACGCCTTGTCTGCCAGAATCGAAACGGTTCCCGCCCAGACCAAACCGGCGGAGACGATCCCCGGAGTGACGGCGGAAACGGTTTATGTGTCTCCCTACCGGGACCTGAAGGAGGAAAACCCGGACTTCTTCGGCTGGCTCAATATCGAGAATACCACCATTTCCTACCCCGTCATGTTTACCCCGGAGGAGCCGGATCGATACCTCCACCGGGACTTCCAGGGGAAAAGCGCCGCCAGCGGCGTGCCCTTCCTGGACAGCCGCTGGGAGGAGGGGTCCGGTATCTACCTGATTTACGGGCACCATATGAAAAATAAAACCATGTTCGCCCCGCTGCTGGACTACGCCGACCGGGAATTCTGGGAGGAACACCCTTACATCCAGTTCGATACCCTGGAGGCGCCGGGAACCTATGCGGTGGTGGCTGCCTTCTATTCCCGGATCTACGAACAGGAGGAAGCCGGGGTCTTCCGGTACTACGACTGGGTATACCTGGAGGAGCAAAAGGATTTTGAGGATTATGTAAACCAGGTGAAGCAGGCCGCGATCTACGACACCGGGGTGGACCCCAAATTCGGGGACCAGCTGCTGGCTCTGTCCACTTGCAGCTACCATGTGGAGGACGGCAGATTCGTGGTGGTGGCAAAGAAAATAGAAGCTGATTCTTAAAGATTGGTTAATTCTCCCAAATTCACTGGACGAAGTCGGGAGATGGCGGTATAATGGAATCAGGAAGAAAGACATAGACCTGTTCACGGCGGGGTTGCCGCCGCATTCCTGGAGGAGGGTTTTTATGATGAAGCAAAACAGAAGGACAGCAGCCCTTGGGTGGCTGCGTATGGGCCTTTGCGCCATGCTGTGCCTGGTGCTGCTGCTGGGGAATCTGACCCCGGCCCTGGCCCTGGAGGAGGAACCGGGGCTTTCGAACCAGGAGAATCCGGTTGTCCCTGGCGACGGTGAGGGCGGAGGCTCTGTGACCGGCGATGGCGTGACGCCTGGTGGTAACGGCGGAAGCTCCGTGGTTGGCGATGGCGACGGCTCCGGCAAGGGTGCGGGCGGAAGCTCTGACGGGGATGAGGACTTACTTCCTCCCGAGGACAAGGGCGTGGAGCCCGCCGGAAATGAACTCCTGGCCCAGGAGCCGCCCCAGGAGGGCACAAGCTACACCCTGCATCTGACCCATGCGCTTTTCTATGGGGCGGAAGGGGAGAGCATCATTGTTTCCGAGGACATTCCCCTGGCGGAGGGTGACCTCCCTCTGAACCTTGCCGGGAAAGCCCATACTTACGATCATGCCAGTGTGCCCCAGGTGAGCAAGGAGACTCTGGTCAAAGAGGACTTCGTGAATGGGGAGGCCTCCGCTACCATTTCCTACCAGGTAGAGGAGGGCTATCAGGCAATGCAGTCCGGGGAAATCGTTGCGATCAGCGAGGAGGACTCAGAGGAAACTAAATTTATCATTACCTATGCGGTGGCAGAGGATAGCCCAGAGGGGGCCCAGGCGGCTTTGGATGCCGTCACCGTGAAACCTGTGACATATACGGAAGAGGACAGCTTTACGCTGAATAACCCTGCCGACTTTTCGAGCGGTGGGAAGTGGTATCACTTCCAGGGCTGGACCCGGGAAGGGGGGACAACGCCGGTTCCGACCATGACTGTGCCCAAGGGCACCAGCGGCAATCTGAATTTTGTGGCCCACTGGGAGCCTTATGTGGAGTTGACCGTCAGCAACACCGTTACCGGTGCGAGCGCCGAGACAGACCGGGACTTCCACTTCCAGGTAGTGCTGACCAACAATCCCCTCACGGGAACCTATGGAGATCTGACCTTTAAAGACGGTGCGGCGACCTTCACCCTGTGTGGTACGGCATCGAAGAAGACGCTTCTGCCTGTGGGTACGGAATACACCGTAAGCCAGCAGGACGCGAACATGAACGGCTACACAACCACCCAGACCGGGGAGAGCGGGCCCATTGCCGCAGCTGCCACAGCGGCCTTTACCAATGAGAGAACCGGAGAATGGGGCAGCCTGACCATCAGCAACACCGTCACCGGCGAGGGGGCCGATGCCCAGGAGTTCCAGTTCCAGGTGAAGCTGGGCGACGATGCTTTCACGGGAACCTATGGAGGCGTTGGCTTTAACGCTGGTGAGGCGAGCCTCAAGCTGAAGGGCGGGGAATCCAAAAAGATACCGCTGCCTGCGGGTGTGACCTACACCGTCACCCAGACGGGTGTGACGGGCTATATCACCACCAAGACCGGGGACAATGGGAAAATTGCCAAGAATACCGAAAGCAAGGCAGTCTTTACCAATACGAAATGCGGCAGTCTGACCGTCAGCAACAAGACGGAGGGCACCTCCGCCGATCCGGAAAAGTACTTCAGCTTCCAGGTGGTGCTGAGTGACAAGACCTTCGCAGGAGACTACGGCGTGACCTTTAAAGGCGGCGTGGCGACCCTGAAATTGAAGCATGGGGAATTCAAGGAGATTACGCTGCCTGTGGGCATGGGCTACACCGTTACCCAGACGGACAGCAATACAGACGGCTACAAGACCACCGGAACCGGAGTCCAGGGAATCATCGGCAACGCTACCCTGTTCAGGGCAGACTTTACCAATGAGAGAAACGGCGACCGGGGCAATCTGAAAATCTCCCTGACCGTCACGGGCTACAAGGCCGACAAGACCAAGGAATTCAACTTCAAGGTCACGGTGAAGGACCTGCCCGACGGCGTCTATGGGGGAGTGAAATTTGAGGACGGGGAGGCCGTCTTCCCCCTGAAGGACGGGGAATCCGTCACCATTACGGGCCTGCCCGCCGGGACGAAATACACCGTTACCCAGGAGAAGCTCAGCGGCTATCGGGTGACGAAGTATCTGGACGAGGGGACCATCGAGAAGGACCGGACCCGTCGGTGCGCCTTTACGAACCGGAGGGCCAATCTGGACTACTCCTTCAAAACCGGCGATGATTCCAATGTGGGATTGTGGCTGGGTCTGGCGGGGGTGTTCCTGGTCATCGGCATTGGAGCGATGACCTTCTCCCGGAGGAGAAAGAATCGGTAAATGGATGGAAGCGAATAGGGCGGCGGGAGAAATCCGAATGTCCATAAAATAAGAAGCAGTCCCGATAACCTTGTTTACCGGGACTGCTCTTGTATTTATCCCAGGCGGGATCATTCTGATATACGAACGCAGAACGGAGGGACAGACATGCAGCCAAAGTATAATCCACAGCTCATATCCCTGGCAAAACAGCTACGCAGAGAAATGACAAAAGAAGAACGGCATCTGTGGTATGACTTTTTGCGAGGGTATCCTGTTCGTTTTTCTAGGCAGAAGGTGCTGGGAAAATATATTGCTGATTTTTACTGTGCAGAGGCGAAGCTGGTCATTGAGTTAGACGGCTCCCAACACTATGAGCCAGAGGAAATACAAAAAGATGCAGAACGCACGGCTTTCCTGGAAGGCTATGGTCTTACTGTGATTCGGATACCCAACAATGAAGTTACCAGAAATTTCCAGGGGGTTTGTGAGTATATTGACACAAAAGTAAAACAATCCCTCAGCACCAAAGCCTCCCCTGTGTAAGGGAAGACATAGGGACGTGCGAAAGCCTCCCCTGTGCAAGGGGAGGTGGCA
>CAYRDE010000156.1:0-4232 GCA_964422935.1 uncultured Oscillospiraceae bacterium
CATACTCCACCTGGGTCAGACGAATCCGGTTTCCATTCTTTTCCAGGGTATGGTTCCGGGTATTCATCACAAAGGGTCCCTGGGTCAAAAGCTCGGAGCTGGCATTGCTGTCCCCGCCAATCCGGCGGTACAGCGCGTCAATCCGGGCTGTCAGCTCTGCGGGAGAGAAGGGCTTTGTCACATAATCGTCGGCGCCGGTCATCAGGCCGGTGACCTTATCCATTTCCTGGGTTCGGGCGGTGAGCATGATAATACCCATCTGCTTATTGGTTGCCCGAATCCGGCGGCAAACCTCAAAGCCGTCCATATCTCCGGGCACCATAATGTCCAGAATGGTCACGCCGATATCAGGGTTGGCAGTGATGGCGTCCAGCGCCTCCTGACCGTCCCCTGCCTCAATCACATCATAGCCAGCCCGCTTCAGGTTAATCACCACAAAGCTGCGAATATTCAATTCGTCTTCCATGATCAGAACTTTTTTCATATCTAATCTCCATTCTGCCGCACGCCAGCAGTACAAATTGCAGCGAAATCCTTCCTATGTGGCATGCCGTTTTTTATATGCAGTGTTTTACGCGACTCTCAGCTCTCCCCTGTCCGCCGATCCTGCCGGATCAGGCGGAAGGATGTATTCAGATACTCTTTTGTGATCCCATACAATGGGGCATCCCGGCCCAGTCTTGCCGCGTAGGCCACGCCCTCCGCCCGGTACAGGGGAAAGCGCCCGTTGCTCTGGGCATCCTCATCCCGGGTGCCGCTGGTAAAAATATAAATGTTAAAAATCTCAGCAGCGGTGATATAGTCCTCATCCCATACATAAAACGCAAAGGTATCCCCCCACTGCTCTACGGTGACACGGTCAGCCCACAGCTGACTCAGCTGCACATACCAGCCTCCCAGGAAGTCGTGGAAGGTATAGAGCTTGTCCACTTCATTGCCGTCCGGGTCCATGGAGAACCACCGTAGCAAGGAGGTCTGATCCCCTTCTTCCCAGGACGACATGGCTTCCATAGGCACGGCGCTGGGCAGCTCCAAAATGCCATCCTCGTCGATGTCCTCCGCATAGACATAGAAGTTCAGCAATGTCTGAATGCTGGTATGGCTCTCACCGGAATAGGAGATATTTTCAAATTCCTTTCCCTGCATGGCAAAGATATCGGTCACAATGGCGTTGTCGTTCACAGCGCTGGCTACATAAATGGCAGGCTTCCCTCCATAGAGCTTTCCCTGCTGGATTCGCCGGATATGGGAGGGGTCCTGGGACAGCTCCTTTTCCACAGACCGCTGGGTTTTCCCGGCCCGATAGCTGTAAAGGACTGCCATTCCCCGCTCCGCCTCCGATTCTCCGGGACGAAGGACCATGACCTCGCTTCTACCGTTGCTGTCCAGGTCGCAGGTCAGATACCGGGAGTAGCCAATGGTAAAAAGCTGCTCGGCACTGCCGCCGGCAAAGGAGTAAACCGATACGTTGCGAAGCACCTGATCGCTGACCTGCCTGCCAACCACCAGCTCCAGTCCCGGTCTTTCATCGAAATTCACATATTCCACCTGCTCAAAGGCCGTACCGTTGCTGCTGATAACCTCCGCCAGAGAGCAGGTTCCGTTTTCATCCTGGGTAAAGATCAAAACCTGGAGAGGCCGGTCGGAATTGTCCATGGCGAATACCAGATATTCCTCCAGCCCGTCCCCGTTCAGGTCCGCCGTCTGCACCGTCTGCTGGTTGTCACCGGAGATGGGAGCGGCATAGGTCATATTTTCCATGGCGGCGTCAATGGCAGACTGGAGAAGACTGTATTCCTCCGACCGTCTGGGCAAAACGTACATTTCCTCCACCGTCCGCATGGAGCAGCCGGTAAGCAGCAGTGATGCCAGGGCCAGCAAAAGCAGCGTTATTTTCTTTTTCACGGCATCAACTCCCTTCAAGCATTTGGGAAGCTCTGAATCCATCGTCTGCGGCGACTGCCTGAGCTTGCCGATAAAATCAGATCATCCCATAGATTATAACACATTTTTTTCAAAAAGAAAAGCTATTTGACAACAACATTTCCCTCTCCCAGGACTTTTTTCAACTCCGCCAGCATGTTTTCTGCCAGGCTGCACCGGGTACCCCGGCGCTGTTTGGTGTCGGCAAAGTATAAAACCGCCGTGCTGCTGCCGGGGAACATGTTGAGAATTGCCTTGATTTTGGGAAACAGCTTTCCTTCCTCTGTGGGAAGGCGGAGGTACAACGTCCCCTGAAGCGTCTGGGGCATCCGAACCGGTTCCTGGGGGGCAGGCTCTCCGTTTGCGTAATCGGAAATGGGCCTTGCCCGATTGATGACAATCTGGGGGTCCTTATCATCCCGCAGGGACAGCCGTCCGGTGATCACCACGGCGCTGCCCTCCCGGAGATATCCGCCGAACTGGCTCAGGACGTTGGAAAAGGCCAGCATTTCAATGGCAGCGGTATCGTCCTCCACGGTAACATAGGACATCATGGAATTGCTTCTGGTGGTTTTCATCTTCACAGTTTGGACAATGCCCGCCACGGACACGATCTCGTCATCCCGGAAGGGATTCTCCCCGTCCATCAGCTTCCCGATGGGAATCACGTGGGTATTTTTCAGATACGGACGGTAGTCGTCCATGGGGTGACCGGAAATGTAAATTCCCATGGTCTCCTTCTCCATGGCAAGCTTTTCCGCCTGGCTCAGTTCCTCCCGTTTTGGAATGGGAATGCTCCCACCGGCCTCTTCATCCTCCAGCATGGAAAACAGGCCCATCTGACCCTCCAGATTTTTCTTTCGGGAGGAGGCCACGCTGTCCATCATGGACTCATACACCGCCAGCAGCTCGCTTCTGTGATTGCCGAAGCAGTCCGCCGCGCCGCACTTGATGAAGTTTTCCACAGCCCGCTTGTTCAGCTCCCCTTCTCCCATCCGTTCCAGGAAATCCTCCAGGGATTTGAAGGGACCGCCCTCATTGCGCTTTTGCACCATGGAGCGGATCAGGCCCCGGCCTACGTTTTTCACCGCACCCAGTCCAAACCGGATGGCGTTTCCTTCCACAATAAAGTGATCCTCGGAATGGTTCAGGTCCGGCGGCAGTACCTCGATGCCCATTTCCTTGCACTCGGCAATATAGCCGGAAACCTTCACGGCGGAATCCAGAACGGAGGTCATAAGTGCCGCCATGTACTGGCGTGGATAGTGACACTTTAAATAGGCTGTCTGGTAGGCTACCACCGCATAGCATACGGCGTGGGCCTTGTTGAAGGCGTAGTTGGCAAAGTCCACAATCTCGTCATAAATAGACTGGGCTACCGCTTCGGGAACGCCCTTGGCAATGGCACCTGCAATGTTCTGCTCCTTATCACCGAAAACGAAAACCTTCCGCTCCGCTTCAATGACCTTCATTTTCTTCTTGGAAATAGCCCGGCGGATGTTGTCCGCCTGCCCCATGGTATAGCCGCCCAGGGAACGGAATATCTCAATCACCTGCTCCTGGTAGACGATACAGCCATAGGTCACGTTCAGAATCGGCTTGAGCAATGGGGTTTTATACACAACATGCTCCGGGTGAAGCTTGCAGTCGATGAATTTGGGAATGGAATCCATGGGGCCGGGACGGTAGAGCGCCACCACGGCGGTGAAGTCTTCAATGGAGGAGGACTGCATCCCCACGCACACTCCCGTCATACCGGCGGACTCCAGCTGGAAGACACCCTGGGTCTTCCCTTCCGCTACCATCTGGAAGGTCTCGGCATCATCATCGGGGATCTTCGCCATGGAAAAATCCGGATCGATGGTACGGATCTGATCCTCCGCGTCCTTGATAACCGTCAGGTTCCGCAGGCCCAGGAAGTCCATTTTGAGAAGGCCCAGCTCCTCGATGGTGGTCATGGTGTACTGGGTGACGATGGTGTCGTCGTTCCGGGACAGGGGCACATAGGTCTGCACTGGCTTCGCCGTAATCACCACACCGGCGGCGTGGGTAGAGGTATTCCGGGGCATTCCCTCCAAACTTCTGGCGGTGTCAATGAGCTTCTTCACCCGTGGGTCCCCGTCGTACATTTCCTTCAGCTTAGGGCTGGTTTTTAAAGCCTCCTCCAGGGTGATATGGGGCGTGGCAGGCACCAGCTTTGCTACCACATCGGTTTCCGCATAGGAGAAGTTCAGAGCCCTGCCTACATCCCGGATGGCGCCCCGGGCTGCCATGGTGCCAAAGGTGGCAATCTGGGCCACATGGTCCGC
>CAYRDE010000157.1:0-4192 GCA_964422935.1 uncultured Oscillospiraceae bacterium
GGCCGCGGCCTTGGCTGTCCGGGAGTCCATTTTGGCCTCCTTTTGCAGCAGGGCCTGGAGGGCCTCCGTATTGCCCAGATCATCGGTGAAGCTGCGCAGGACAGAGGTGGCAAGATGGGTATGGCAGTTGATCAGGCCGGGAATTGCCACCATGCCGGTGCCGTCCAGGATGGTTTTCGGCGGCTCCTTTGGGGGAACCTTCGCCAGATAGACGATTTTTCCGCCGTCGATGCCAATGTAAGCGCCGAAGAGCACCTCCAGTTTGGTGTTCATGGTGACCGCGGTGACATTAGAGATCAGGGTATCCAAGAAAGATACCTCCTTTAAAGATATTGGAATATTTCGTCCTTCTGTTTCAGAACAGAATCGAGCATTTCAATGTACTGTTCCGGGAACTTGGGGTTGTGGAACCGTTTCAGAGAGCCGTCGGGCAGCCCTACCTTGTTCATGCCGCCGCCACCCAGGGAGAGAATGGTGTGGACTTCCTCCATCATGTAGATGTTGTACAGGCAGTCCAGGCCGTTCCGGCTCCAGCCCACGTTTTCAAAGCTGCCGGACATGTATTTCTGCCGGTAGAGATAGTAGGGGCGGAATCCCAGCGTGGGCAGAAGATGATTGGCATAGGCCACCATTTCCGTCACTGCCGGAAGATCGGGCAGATTTTCCCGGTGCTCAAACAGGTCAGCTCCCTTTTTCAGAGCCAGGGTATGGACGGTGATGTTGGCGGGATTCAGGGCCGCTACCCGATCCAGGGAACGGCGGAAGCCGTCCACGCTGTCCCGGGGAAGCCCGGCAATGAGGTCCATATTGATGGCGGAGAAGCCCGCGTCCACCGCTTGCTTGTAGGCTCGCTCCACATCGGAAGCCATGTGGGGACGACCGCAGGCCCGGAGAACAGCGTCCTCCATGGTCTGGGGATTAATGCTCATCCGGTCAGCGCCGTGTTCCCGAATGGTACGCAGCTTTTCTTCGTCCAGGGTATCCGGTCTGCCGCCTTCCACCGTGAATTCCACACAGCGGCTTAGGTCAAAGGAATCCCGGATCACGTCCAGGAGGCGGGCCATCTGGGAGCTGCTCAGGGTGGTGGGGGTGCCGCCGCCCATGTAAAGGGTGCGGATCTGCTTCCCGGAATCTCGGAGAAGCGTTCCGGTGTAGGTGATCTCCCGCTCCAGGGCTTTCAGGTAAGGCTCCAGCAGTTCCGTCTTTTTCCCGATGGTCCGGCTGACAAAGCTGCAATAGGTGCAGCGGGTGGGGCAGAAGGGAATGCCCACATACACGGACAGATCCTCCGGCTCCAGCAGGGCAGCAGCCTTTACCGTGGAAGAAGAGCAGTCCACTGCCAGCTTCCGCCGCTCCTGCGTGACGTAATACACATCCTTTAAAAGCTTCTCCGCACTGGCAGGCGTGCCGCCGTCCAACATGTGCCGGGTGGTTATTTTGGTAGGGCGAACCCCAGCCAGGGCGCCCCAGGCAGACGGGGCAGGGAGAAAATCCAGAGCTGCCAGGTAAAAGCTCTGCTGGAGGGCCCGGCGGCGGAGCCGGACGGTCTCTTCACAGGCCCGAATCCGGCGGCTGCGGGTGACGGTTTTGCCCTCCCGGGTGATTTTTGTGGTGGCGGTGAGGTAGGTTTTTCCCCTGTGAAGGGTGGAGACGGCCTCTCCCGGCGCGTCGCTGCCGAAAAGGGAGAGCAGCAGCTGCTCCACAGCATAGCGGTCAGTATGACCGACGAGTGTCAATTCCATAAACTTTTTATCTCATGTAGGGGTTGTGGCGCTTTTCTTCTGTCAGCGTGGTGGATTCGCCGTGGCCCGGCAGCACCCAGAGGGGGGCCTCCAGAGCGGCAAGACGGCGAAGAGAGGACTGCATTTTGCTCCAGTCTCCGCCGGGAAGATCCGTCCGTCCGCAGGAACCGGCAAAGAGAGTGTCCCCGGGAAACAGGGTATCCTCTGTCAGCAGGCAGACGGAGCCGGGAGTATGTCCCGGTGTTGCCAGAACGGCAATGTTTAATCCTGCCAGATGGAGTGCGGTGCCGTCGGCATAGGTTTTGGTATAGTAAAGTGGTCCGGCGGTGAGCTGGGGGGGAAGGGACAGGTCGTCGGCGCAGAGATAGACATCACAGTCCGTATCCGCCGCAAGCTGCCGGACGCCGCCCACATGGTCAAAGTGACCGTGGGTCAGCAGAATAGCCTCCAGGGTCAGTCCCAGCTCCTGGAGCTTATCGATAATCACCTCCGGCTCATAGCCAGGGTCCACCACACAGCAGGTTTTGGACTGTTCCTCATGGAAAATGTAGCAGTTGGTTTGATAGGCGCCCAGAGTGAGCAGGTTTACCTTGACCATATCAGTGCCTCCTTGGACTGTCCATAAGCTGGTCGGTGTCCAGAATCAGTGTCACAGGGCCGTCATTGACGGATTCCACTTCCATGTGAGCGCCGAAGATGCCATGCTGGGGAGGATAGCCCAGCTCCTCACAGATGGCAAGGAACTTCTCATACAGAGCGTTCCCCAGCTCCGGCGGGGCGGCCTCTACAAAGCTGGGACGGCGGCCCTTCCGACAATTGCCGTAGAGGGTGAACTGGCTTACCACCAGCACCTGCCCATTTACGGCTTCCAGCCCCAGATTCATCTTGTCGTTTTCGTCGGTAAAAATCCGCATTCCCAGGGCTTTTTCCGCAAGATACCGGCATTCCTTTTCTGTATCATTGGGACCGACGCCCAGCAGAATGAGAAAGCCTCTCCCGATTTTTCCGACTACCTCGCCGTCGACGGTGACGGAGGCAGAGCGAACTCTTGTCAATACTGCACGCATGGCTTATTCCTCTTTCTTGGATTCTTCTTCGGGAGAAGGGGTGCGGCACCCGTTATTGGAGCCATTATGAGAGCCAATGGTGACATTCTTTTTGGGGCTGATCAGCATACCTGCCACCAGACCGGTGAGAAGGCAGGTGGTCATAGCGAGAACAAGCTCCCGCTTGTTTGCCACTACGGTAACATCCAGGCTGTCCCAGAGGTCCGCCGCTGCGGACAGAGCATTGCGTTTCGGTTTCAGATGCAGCATATGATTTCCTCCCTGAATAAATATTGTTCTAAGGAAACTCTGAATAAATCGTCCGCGGCTGGATAGCGGGTCTTTTGCCGATTTAATCAGAGCTTCCTTAATTCTGACCACGGCGGGACCCGATGACATCCCGGACGGAAAGCAGCTTTTTCCGGATGGCTTCCAGCTCTGCCACGTTCTTTACCTCGAAGCGGATGGTGATGGCACTGTGACCGCCGGGAAGATCCTTGCCGCTGAGTTCCTTGACCCGAACCCGGGCAGTGGTCAGTACCGTGGCAACATCCAGAACCAGACCGTCCCGGGTAATGCAGTCCAGCTCCAGCGTGGTGGAGAAGGGCTGCTCATCCTCAGCGGCCCAGCGTACCCGCACCCAGCGGGCTGCCTGCTTGGGATCGTCCCGGTGCTGGGCATTGGGGCAGTCCGCCCGGTGAATGCTGACACCGAAGCCCTTGGTGATAAAGCCCACAATGGCGTCCCCGGGAACGGGGGTGCAGCATTTGGCGAATTTAATCATGCAGGAATCGATATCCTCTACAATCACACCGTTGACGGCATGGCGGTTGCGGAGAATCGCCTCACTGTCCGGACGCATCCGCAGAGGATTCTGGTTGAGCTTGCTGGTGGCCTGGGCTTTCACAGCCCGGGAAATGTCGTCCCGAATCCTGCCTACCGCCTTGGCGGCGGTGAGTCCGCCATAGCCAATGGCGGCGTACATATCGTCCCAGGTTTCATAGGAGGACAGCTTCTTGAGAACCTGGGCCTCCAGCTCAGGATCGGACAGGGCGCTTAGCGGCAGCCCAACCCGCTTCATCTCCGCTTCAAAGGAGGCCCGACCATGGATGATGTTCTCCTCCCGCTTTTCCTTTTTGAACCACTGCTTGATTTTGGTTCTGGCCTGACCGGACTGGCAGATGGTCAGCCAGTCCCGGCTGGGACCCTTGGCGGTTTTGGAGGTGAGGATCTCCACAATGTCGCCGTTTTTTAAGGCGGTATCAATGTTTGCAATCCGGTTGTTGATCTTGGCGCCGATCATGGCATTGCCCACTGCGGAGTGAATGGCATAGGCAAAGTCGATGGGGGTGGAGCCGGAGGGCAGGGAGACGATCCGGCCCTTGGGGGTGTAGACGAAGACCT
>CAYRDE010000158.1:0-4173 GCA_964422935.1 uncultured Oscillospiraceae bacterium
ATATTGTATCAAAAATTTGCAAGTTAGTAAACTCTTTTTTTGCAAATTGGGCGCAGGATTTCCACAAAGATTCGGTGGAAGTTGTCTGAGAAACTATGCAAAATGACGAATTCTTAAGATTTTCTTGGGACCGCGCCCAACTTTCCAGGTCCTCCCGGGACTCAAAAACCAGGCAATTGCCGCACCATCCCGCAATTCCCCTTACCTCCGGATGGGAAGCGGTGCCGATGATAATGGGAAGCCGTCCCTCTGTCTCCGCGCTGCTCACAATGCCGTGAATCCGCTTGACAAAGGGACAGGTGGCATCCACAATTTCTACCCCCCGCTCCTCCAGCCGCTTATAGATCTCCCGGCCCACCCCATGGGAGCGGATGATAACCGTATCTCCGGCCTTTGCCTCCTCGGGGGTGTCGATCACCCGGATTCCCAGGTCCCGAAAATGGTCCACCACATGGTGGTTATGGATAATCGGTCCCAGGGTAACCACCCGTTTTCCCTGGGCTGCCGCCTGCTCCACCATTTCCACCGCACGGTTGACGCCAAAGCAGAACCCGGCGCTTTTCGCTACATGAATGCCCACTTACTTCACCTTCCCTGCCACGATTTCCTTCATGGCTGCCAGTGTCTCGGCAATATTCAGTTCGGAAGTATCCAGCTTCACGGAGTCCCGGGCCATTTTCAATGGCGCCACCTCCCGGTGGGTGTCCTGATAATCCCGCTGCTGAATCTCCTTCAGGATCTGATCGAAGTTTGCCTTCTGACCCTTTTCCAGAAGCTCCTTGGTCCGGCGATTGGCCCGAACCTCCGGAGAGGCGGTCAGGAAGATCTTCACCGTGGCGTCCGGCAGCACCACCGTGCCGATGTCCCGTCCGTCCATGACCACATCGTATTCCTCCGCCACCTGCCGCTGCATGTCCAGCAGCATCTCCCGAACGATGGCATGGGCCGAAATCAGGCTGGCCTTCTGGGAAATCTCCTGGGTACGGATGTCCTTTGTCACGTCCATGCCGTTCATAATCATGTGCTGGAGGCCCGCTTCATCGTATTCGATCCTGATGGTCAGCTCGTCAATGTAGCGCTTGATGCCGTCGATGTCCTTTGGGGCGATTCCCCACAGGTCAAAAAAGTAGGCAACCGTCCGGTAAATCGCCCCGGTATCCACATAGCGGTATCCCAGCTCCTGGGCAAGACGCCGGGCCAGGGTACTCTTGCCCGCGCCGGCAGGGCCGTCGATGGCTACGGAAATTCTCTTTGTCATAGGATCATTCTCCTTATTTTTTATTGATTTCTCAATTGTTTCAGAATTGCTGCCTCCCGGGCCACCACCTCAGAGGGCGTCAGGTTCATTACTTTGCCCGCCTCCTCAGGGGAAAGGGGCTTGCCACCCTCCAGACCGTAGCGGAGGGTCAGTAGCTTGCTGTCCGCCTGGCTCAGGCCGGAGAGCAGGTCCAGAATCCGCTGGCGCATCTGGAAGGCCGCCGTATCCTCTACCGCCTGCTCCGCCTCTTCCGTCTCTTCCTCCGGCTCCGGCTGGCGCTTCACCTGGGCCAGCAGCCGGGCATCCTCCAGCATTTTCTGCACCACCGCCGTCTCCTCCACCGTCATGTGGAGGCCCTCGGCGATCTCTTCCAGGGTGGGATTTCTGCCCAGCTCTCCCAGCAGCCGCTCGTCGATTCCCCGGAAGTCCTCCATGGCGGCCCGCATCCGCTCACCCAGGCCCCGTTCCCGGGCCTGGAATGCCACCGCTCTGGTCATGGCAAAGCGAATCCAGTAGTCCCTCATTTGCTCATACGCGCCTCCGGCGAAGCCGCAAAGCCCCTGCCAGAGGCCCAGGCTTCCTTCCTGGATCAGGTCCAGCAGAAGTACGCCCTTGCCCACATATTCCTCCGCAAAGGAAATCACCCGGCTCAGCCCCAGGTTCGCAAGCTGCTGCCTTGCCTTCTCATCCCCCCGGGCACAGTCCTGTGCCAGGAGAGTCTCGTCCCCACAGGCCGGCGTTGCCGCCACCTCCTCCAGAAACCGCCGCAGGGGGTCCTCCGGCTCCAGGTCCGAAAGCTTGCCGCCTCCGGTTACAAACTGCATTTCCTGCCGCAGCCGCAGGGCCGCTTCTCCCCTTCCGGGGTTGGGAAGATCGGAAATATCCAGGAGCAGACCCTTTTCCTCCATTCCCTGGAAGGCATCCTCCCAGTCCTCCTCCGGCTCTCCTTCCATCAGGGTCAGAAACGCCGCGGCAGAAATCCGTTCCCCCGGCTGGGCGTTTTTGAGCAGTTCCTCCCAGGGGCTTTCTTCAAAGGATATTTCCAGCTTATTCATTGAGGAACTCCTCCAATCCCAGACTCTTTCCCATTTTTTGCAGCTTCTCCATGGCCTGCCGCTCAATCTGACGGACACGCTCCTTGGAGATTCCCAGCTGTTTTCCGATTTCCTCCAGAGAGTAGCATTTGCCGTCGGTCATGCCGAAATGGAGGCTCAAAATCTGCCGCTGCCGGTCCGTCAGCGCCGCCATCATCTGCCCCATGGTATCCTCCAGCTCCCGGCGCACCACCGCCCCATAGGGCTGGAGCGCCTGCCGGTCCTCCAGCAGGGTATACATGCTTCCGTCCTCTCCCTCCCCGGTGGGGATGTCCAGGGAACTGATTTCCGGGGTCAGCTGGATCAGCTCCCGAACCTTGTTCTCCGGAATTCCGCTTTTTTCTGCAATCTCCCCGGGGCTTGGCTCCTCTCCGGTCTGCTGGATCAGCGCCGCCCGGACGGCGGCAACCTTCCGCATCCGTTCCGCCGTATGGGTGGGCACCCGGATCGAGCTGCCATGCTCCAGAACGCATTGGGAAACGCACTTGCGAATCCACTTTGTGGCATAGGTAGAAAACCGCAGGTCCCGGGTATAGTCAAATTTCCGGGCGGCGGCAATGAGGCCGATGCTGCCCTCCTGGACAAGATCCAGCAGCGGCACCCCCCGGCTCGCGTATTCCTTTGCGATGGATACCACCAGCCGCAGATTGGAGCCAACCATTTTCCGGACAGCCTCCTCATCCCCCTGGGCACAGCGGCGGGCCAGCTCCCGCTCCTCTTTCGGCGTCAGCCGGGGGTATTCCTGCATCTCCCGGAGAAACTGGCGAACATCTTCCTCTCCGGTACTGATGGGCATATCCTCCTGTCTGTCCAAAACGTCGGTCATTGCTTCATACCTTTTCTTTCCTTCATTTGATTGCGCAGGGCCAACAGGTCCTCCTCAGAGGATACCTTCCCCGCCTGATATTCCCGATGAATGGTACGGACGCAGTCCCGGAAGGCCGCCTCGTTGACCGGCCCGGTCTGCCGCTGGACAACGCCCACAATGTGAGACATCTCCTCGGAAGTAAAATCCGTCAGGCCGTTGACGCTGACCTCCAATCCCTCCCGAAAACGCTGGGAGAGCTGGGAAAACACCTTCCCCAGCAGTGGGGAAGAGAACATTTCCGCCTTCAGATCTTCCGCCTGCCCCAGAAGGGCCGGCTCCTGTAAGCACATGGCCAGCACCATTTCCTCCGCCATGGCGGACTTCATATTGCTGTAGCGAATGGTGCGGCTCTTTGGCTGGAGATTCCGGGCAGGGGCCAGATCAATCTTTTCCTGCTGCTTTCTCTCCCGGGCGGCCCGGCGCTTTCGTGCCCGCTCCACCTCCAGACGCATGGCTTCGGGGCTGATCTTCGCCGTCTCCGCCACCCGTCCACAATACACCTCCCGCTGGACGGCGCTACCCAGGGTGCAGATCAGCTCCGCAGACTCCTGCAAATACTTGACCTTCTGGTCGTCGTCCCCCAAATCGTACTTTTTGAAAATGGCGCCCAGCTGGTACTCCACCCGGTTGGCGGATTCCTCCAGCAAAAGCCGGAACCGGTCGGCGCCGAACTTCTTTAAAAATTCATCCGGGTCCTTGGCATCCCGCATTTTCAGCACCTTCACCTGAAGGCCCGCCTTTTCCAGAATGGGGATGGCCCGCTGGGTGGCGTTCTGTCCGGCGGCGTCTCCGTCGTAAATCAGCACCACCTGGTCAGTATACCGGCTGAGCAGAGTCGCGCCGTCCTCCGTCAGGGCCGTACCCAGGGAGGCCACCGCGCAGTCAAAGCCGTATTGGTGCAGGGCGATGGCGTCCATATACCCTTCCACCAGAATCAGATACCCCAGCTTGCT
>CAYRDE010000159.1:0-4148 GCA_964422935.1 uncultured Oscillospiraceae bacterium
CTTCCGTTCCTTAACCAGCATAGGAGTAAACATGGGTTTACCAAAGAGTCGGACGAACTTCTGGCACTTGACCAGGAAGGCATAATAGACGTTATATCCGCAGCCGAACATGGTTTCCGTATTGCCCATGCCTTTGGCGAGGATCACATCCGCTTCCTCCAGAGCCTGTTTCGCCTCCTCACCCAGTAAGTCAATCTGGGTGCCTGCAATGCTGTTGCCGTTGTCGATCACCGGGAAGGGAATCCCCACAGCCTCTGCGTCCTCTCTGGTGGCATCGTTCTGGGCGATGGCGC
This sequence comes from uncultured Oscillospiraceae bacterium, assembly GCA_964422935.1. Taxonomy (GTDB): domain Bacteria; phylum Bacillota; class Clostridia; order Oscillospirales; family Oscillospiraceae; genus Faecousia. Next base: position 294 of record CAYRDE010000159.1, read on the forward strand.
CCCGGACGCAGAAGGTGATTTGCAGATGGGGATAGGCCTTTGCGATGCTCTCCGCCAGAATCCGGTCAAAGCCGATTTCCCCGGCGTTGTCTGTCAGATAGAGAAGCTTTTTGCCCATTTCCAGATCCTGGCAAAAGCTGTCATAGACCTGCTGATCCAACACCATATGCAGGGCGTCTTTCAGCATTTCTTCCAATCTTTCAAAGCTGACCTGTCCACGGAGAGCGGGAAAGTCCAAGTAATTACCCAAAATAGCGCATTGCAGCCCGGCAAATACCGGGTCAGGGGCAGAGGAAACCGTCTGCTGAACCAGGGAAAATCGCTCCATGATAAAGCGGTTGGAGTCCAGCTTTTCCTGATGGTAGCGGTCAAGGGACAGGCCAAAGCAGTCATGGAAGAGCTGGGCGGTATGCGGCCCGAACCAGGGGGACCCCACATCATCGGGAGCGTCCAAATACATCCGCATCAGCCGCCGGGCAAAGTCCATGACCTGCTCCTGGCTGCCCAAAGTCTGGGCAAGCTCCAGATTCTTCTGAAAATGGCACAGCAGGCACTGGGAATCAATAGGAATGCTCATACTTTCAGCTTCAGAACCAGCTTCCGGTAGGAGCGCTGGGTATCCAGATGCAGGCCGGGCATGTGAGCGTCCTCAGGGAAGACCACATAGCAGTAGCCGGCGGCAATGCGTACAAAGTCCACGGGACCGGAATACCGTCCGATATCCTTCTCCTCATTGAATTCTCCTTCCAGGGTAAGCGCTTCCAGAGGAGCCCAGCCAACGGTCTCTTCGCCGCTTACGATGTACTGGATGTCCAGGTATTTCCGGTGAGCCTCGCAGAGCTGACCCTCCGGAGACTTGGAGGTCACATCCTGAACCAGAATCCGGTTGCCATTGCTCAGAGAAATGGTGCCGGGGGTCCATTCCTTCATGGCTTCCACAGCAGCCAGAGCTTCCTCCAGGCCGGGGATAATGGGGGCGTAACGGCCCAGGTCTTTCAAGGGACATACGATCATGGTAATTCCTTCCTTTCTTTTATGGGGCGCAGGATCTGCGCCCGTGCAGCGGTTTCCCGCTTGGTTTACAGCTTCAACAGGTCTTCAATGGCGCTGAGCTTTTCGTCATACCCCTGGGGCGTGCCGAAGCCGTAGGCGGCCCAGAGGAAGGGAATCCCTGCTTCCAGAGTGGCCTCGTAGTCCCCCTGGGTGTCGCCAATGTAGGCACAGGAGGTGATGGCTTCCTGTTCCATCAGCCTCCGGATGGTCTGCCCCTTGCTGGTGCCGGTATCGCCGAAGCACAGATGGGCACGGATGCTTTTCTCCAGGCCCAGCTTTTCGATGCACAGCTCCGGATAGCCCTTCTGGGCGTTGCTGACGATGAACAGACGATGGTTCTCTGCCAGAGCTTCCAGTGTTTCCCTGACGTTCGGGTAGCCGATATGGCAGGGATTTTCCTGGAGATACCGGTTCTCCGTCAGCATACACCGCTCCATGAGAGGATACCGTTCCGGGCCGGGAATGTGGGGGAACAGTTCGTCGGCAATGTCCGTCATCACCTTGCCGAAGAGGGGCCGCAGCCGTTCCGCGTCCACGCAGAGGTTATCCAGTCCTTCCCGCCTAAGTTGAATATTGTATCCTTCCGCAACCAGTGCCCGGGAATCCCAGAGGGTGCCGTCAATGTCAAAAATCAGGCTTTCGTAGGTCATGCTTCCTCCAAATGGCGGGCAATTCTGCCCAAAATCATATCCAGCGCCACCAGGTTTTTGCCACCCTCGGGGACAATGATGCTGGCAAACTTCTTGCTGGGCTCCACATACAGGTCGTGCATGGGCTTGACCGTTTCCTGGTACTGGGTCAGGACGCTTTCCAGAGTGCGGCCCCGCTTGTTTACATCCCGCTTGATCCGGCGGCAGAGACGGATGTCCGCGTCCGTATCCACAAAAATCCGGATGTCCATGAGATCCCGAAGGGCCTTGTTCTCAAAGATCAGAATGCCTTCCACAATGATTACCTTCTTGGGGACGATATGTACCGTTTCCGCACTGCGGTTGTGGAGGGTGAAGTCATACACCGGGCAGTCGATGACCTCCCCATGGCGGAGCTTGTCCAGATGGGCAGCCATGAGATCCGTTTCCAGGGCGGCAGGCTCGTCGTAGTTGAGAAGACACCGCTGCTCATAGCTTAATTCGTCGTGGCGCTTATAGTAGTTGTCGTGACTGAGAACCGTGACCTGGTCGGCATACCGCTCCATGATCCGTTTCATCAGGGTGGTCTTGCCGCTGCCGGTGCCGCCGGCAATGCCAATTACCAAAATGGAACCTTCCATAGCTATCTACCTCTCTTGATTCAGTCGCTCATAGGACAGCCGGATCATCGCGGGGTTCGGGGAACTGTTTCTCACCAGAACCTCTCCGGGACCGTCATACAGTAAATTCGCTTCTTTAAGCCGCCGCCGGGTCTCCCGGGCGGTGCCGTCGCCGCCCTCCAGCAGGGCCACTTCCTTCCCCAGAACCTGGGAGATGGCCTGAGACGCAAAGGGGAAATGGGTGCAGCCTAAGACCAGGGCGTCCAGCTTCCCCCGATAGGAGTCCAGGATGGTATGCAGCAGGGCCAGGGTTTCCGGGGCATTGATCTTTCCCTGCTCAATGAGAGGAACCAATCCGGGGGCCGGAATCTTCACAATAGAGCAGTCCTCTTCAAAGCGATGCAGCAGGTGGTCGAATTTCTCCTCCCGGAGGGTCACCGGTGTCGCCATGACCCCGATTCGTCCACCGGGGAAATGGTCGGCGGCAACCTTCAGAGCCGGTTCAATGCCTACCACAATCAGATCCGGGTAGGTTTCCCGAAGGACCTCAATGGATGTGGCGGTGGCGGTATTGCAGGCCACCACCAGGGCCTTGATAGGGGCCTCAGAGCGCAGCCGTTTGACAGCTGTCAGGGTCAGTGCCCGCACCTCTCCAACAGGCCGGGAGCCATAGGGAGCATTGGCAGAGTCGCCATAGTAGAGAAAACGCTCCTGGGGCAGAGTCTGCCGCAAATGCCGCAGGACACTGATGCCGCCCACCCCGGAATCAAAGACGGCAATATAGTCCGATTTTTCCATCCACGCACCTGCTTCCAATGGTTTCCCTTATTTTATCAGATTCGGTGGCTTGATGCAATGGTTCCTTGACTTTTTCGTGCAATTTTGATATGTTGGAACCAGCCAATCTCAAGAGACGGTGAAATTGAAACCGAAAGGGGAAAAATCCATGAAAAAAAGCGTCAAAATTGTGGTGATAACGCTTATGCTGCTGAGCTTAATTGGATGTTCTCAAAAGGAGGCATCCGTGGTTCGAACCTATGAAGCGACCGACGGGGAAGGTGTCCAGAAATTGATTGCGAACAATCAGCCGGTGACCCTGGTTACCTATTATGAAATGAGCGACGGCACCTGGAAGACAGAGGATCACACCTATCCGTACAGAGTGGAAGTTACCGGAAGAATGAACGGCGCCAGTAAGGACAGCACCTTTGTCTATCTGAGCACCAGCAAGGAAATTTCGTTTGACCAGGCATGGAAAGCAAGCGGACTAAGCAGCAATCTCAATGACTACTTCAAGGAAGAGGACGCAAAGCTTGTCGCGATGCAATAGAGAAAAGAACGCCGCCCGTTGATTCGGGCGGCGCATTTTGCACTATAGGGTTTTTAGGGAAACTCTGAATAAATCGTCTGCGGCTTGCAGACAGATCTTTTGCCCCAATCGTGCAGTGTGAAAAATGGGAAATACACAAAGTATTCCCGCATTTTCCACACTTTCGCCTGAGCCAAAATCTCTTGCTGCCAGCTCTTGCCGATTTAATCAGAGCTTCCTTAGA
>CAYRDE010000160.1:0-4146 GCA_964422935.1 uncultured Oscillospiraceae bacterium
TCCAGGCCCCGGTCCACCATGAAGGCCCGGAAGTGGTTCTGCCAGGAGGTATTCAGCTCCGTCAGGGTATAGTCAAAGGGCCGCTCCCGGGTCACCGGGAAGTGGTCGTTGTAGGTGATGCCCAGCTCCTTGCACTTCTGTACCAGACGGTACAGAGCTTCATTCCGGTCGGTATAGGATTTGGTAACGTAGTGGTTGAACACCAGGTCGTAGGAAGCCCGGTTGCCTACCAGCACGTTACCGTTCCTGTCCAGAATATCGCCCCGGGCCGCCCGGACGGTGGTCAGGGTGGTGTAGGTCTGGGTGTTATCGGTGTTACCGTTTGTCTCAATGATCTGAAGCCGGAACAACCGCCCGGCGAACAGCATCAGGATAAAGGCAAAGAGTACAAACAGAATGGCTGCCCGAAATCGACTTATTCTTTCCATGTATTGCCTCCAATGGTTCCGATCTTACAGATCAGGGGGTAAAGGGGTATCATAATCAAAAGGTTATAGACGCCTGACAGCACAAATGCGGGCAGACGGTCCCAACGAGTCAGGCCCCGGAAAATACCGGTGCCGAAAATACAGATTTCATAAAGGATTGCCGCCGTTCCGGCGCACAGCACAATGGCGCCGCGGCTGCGGTTTAAATACATCTGCCGCAGCAGGGTCAGAAAGATGCCGGGAAAGCACAGAAAGGCAATGGCATAAGCGCCGGGAGCGGTGCCGGTATAGTAGTACAGCACCGAGGCGATCAGCACAAACAGGCTTCCCACCTCCGTGCCCTCCACCACGGTAATCAGCAGAATCAGGCTCACCACCAGGTCGATGGAAGCCCCGAAGATGCTGACCCGGCTGAGAATCACGTCCTGAATCACCACTGCCAGAATCAGCAGCAGCACATAGCCGATCCATTTTGACAGCCGCAGCTGCTGCTGGCGGGTCAGCCGAAGGGTTTTGAGCAGGGAGGTGTGGGTTGCGTCGGGCTTAAATTCGGATTTTTGTCGTTTCATTTTCGCCATGGTGTCTCTCCCTTATCCCACATTTCCTTCCGGAGGAAGGGTGGCAGGCTGGGTCGTGGGCTGGGTGACCTCTGTGGCGTCCGTGGCAGATTCATCGGTGGTGGTTGTCTGGGCGTCGGTGGTGTACTGGGTGATGATGAAGACCTGCTCCAGGGAGCTGATGTCTGCGGCAGGGTCCAGCAGAGCGAACTTGGCAACGCCGGTTTCTTCAAAGCCGGCATCCACCACATAGCCCATGATCAGGCCCCGGGGATACACGGTGGAACCGGAGGTCACCACCTGGTCCTTGTTCCGGATAATGGCGGAGGAGGGCAGGTAGTTCATCTGCAAAAGGGTATCGTTGCCGTCGATGTAGCCGCCCCGTACCATGCCGTTATAGCCGGAGGTGGAGATGGTTCCGGAGATTTCCAGGGTGGAGGCCAGGACCGTCGTTACCTCCGCGTAGTTGGGACCGGCCTCTGTCACAAGGCCCACAACTTCACCGTTGGCGGTGACGGCGCACATGTTCTCATGGATTCCGGCGTTGGTGCCCCGGTTGATGGTGAAGGTGTTTTCCCATTCTGTGGTGCTCCAGCCGATGATGTAGGCATCCACCATGACATAGTCCTCGTGGGTGGCCTGGAGGTTCAGCATCTCCCGGAGCCGTTCGTTTTCACGCTGGACGGAGTCGGCCTGACGGGCCACGTCCTCCATCTCCGCAATTCTCTCCTCCAGCACCTCGTTCTGGGCAGCCAGAGCTTCATAGCGGAACATGTAGCCGTAATATTTTTCGGCGGTGGAGGTCAGTGCCGTGCCCGCTGCACGGAAGGGCTTCATAATCCCCTTGACCACCAGTTCCGGTATGGTTTCGCCGGTAATGCCGCTGAGGATACTCAGACCCGCTGCCAGCAGCAGAGCCACCACCAAGATGGCCTTGATCCGTGTGGTAAATAAATTTCTCATGGATTACGCCCTTTCCTTACGCAAACATTTCCGGCGCGAGCTTTCGCAGCGTCTGGCCCAGTCGGCACACCGGCAATCCCATCACATTATAATAATCCCCGTTCATTCTCTCGCAGAACAGGGCAGCGCCTCCCTGAATACCGTAGGCCCCTGCCTTGTCCATCGGCTCTCCGGAGCGGACATAGTCCGCAATCTCCCTTTCGGTCAGAGGCCGGAAGTGGAGGTCCGTGATCTCCGTAAAGGTTTCCCTTTCCTGTCCCCTAAGAACCGTGCAGCCGGTCATCACCTGATGGTCCCGTCCGGACAGCAATTTCAGCATGGCCCTTGCCTCCGCATCATCCCGGGGCTTTCCCAGAATTTTCCCGGCGCATACCACGATTGTGTCAGCGGCGACCACCACGGTGTCCGCCCCGCCGGGCACTGCCCAGGCCTTCCTCAGACTGACCCTGGCAGTCTCCTCTGCGGGAGAGGCCAGAGGGTCCATGGTTTCGTCAATATCTGCGCTTATAACCGTAAAGGGATAGTGAAACAATCCCATGAGTTCCTTCCGCCGGGGAGACCCGGAGGCCAAAATCAGCTCCATAGTATCGTCCTTTTCACCTCCTCCTGTCCATGAAACGAACAGGCGGAGGATTTTGTCTCAAAAATATTTATTCCACGCCCCGCAGGTACAGTCCCCGGGTGCAGGCGCCGGGATCAAAGGGCACCGGATTCAGGTATTCATTGATGACCCGGTCCACCTCCCGGCTGTTTTCCGTGGTGAAGTACAGCCGGAGCGCCCACAGCCCCAGCTTGTTCAGGTCCTCCTGGCGGTCCAGCCAGCTTAGCTTTTTGCCGTTTAAAAGCACGCTGCGGCAGCTGTCCCCATCCTTGATCACCGGGAACTCTGCCCCGGTTTTGTCCATAAGCTTCACAGAGGGACTGAGATGACAGGTGCATTCCCCTGTCCGGCCCTGGATCAGGCACTGCTCCGTGACCATCAGGGGCAGGCGACCATAGGCAATCAGCTCTGTCTTTACGGCCTTGCTCATATCCCGGATCTGGGGCAGGGTGGCCTCAAAGCTGACGGTTGCGGAGGCAGCCTCCAGATTCCGCATCACGTTCATGGAGATGGAGTTGAAGATATTCAGGCCGAAGTCGCCGTGAATCCGCATCCCCACCTCCCGGACAGGGGACATGAGGCCGAGGTTCCCAACCAACGCGTCCTTCACCCCCAGGGCAGACAGGGCGGTCAGGGCCGCCTTGATCTTCGGCAGCTCACCGTCGTGGACGATTCTCGGCAGTGCCACTGCCAGCCGTCCCCGCTGCACCAGCCGCTCCGTCACCGCCCGGTCCTCCATGAGAATATGCAGGGGGACGTAGAGCATGGTAGTCTCGGAATTGAGTAGGTACGGTGTCAGCTGCTCCCGGGTGGTGACCTGAACATTCAGACCGGGCAAGCCTGTGGGGCCCTTGAACATGGGTACCGGCTTGGATTTCATCACGGGAGCGTCCTCCCGCCGGGCCCGGAGGGCGGTCAGCTGATTCAGGGCCTCCCGGCGCATGGCATTGATGACAGACGCGGGCAGGATCAGACCAGGGTCCACCCGGGTGCGCACCTCGGCGCACCGATAGGGGGTACCGCCGGTTTTGGCAATCCGCTGGGCCAGAGCTTCTCCGGTCAGGGCATAGGTTATGGCCCGCTCCGGAATGGGACCCGTCACCTGACAGGTCCGGCCCTCCGGGTCGGTCACCGTCAGGGAGCTGCCGTCCACCGTCACCACCGCCCGGAAGCGGAGATCCACCCGGGGGGTCTCTCCGGCCTCGTAGGATTGGCGGGCTGCCTGGAGCCAGGCGGTGTCCTCCTGACCCTCCTCCCGGATGCCGAACATATTCTTATCGATTCTTCCCAAATAGTAGCCGTCGGTAAAGCCCTGACGGTTGAAGGCCGCATAGAGGGTGTCCATCATGGCCTTGGTCACCACGCCCTCATCCAGGGCCTTCCGGTAAACCGCCGTCACCGCTGCCACATACTCCGGACGCTTCATCCGGCCCTCCAGCTTCAGGGAGGCAACGCCCATTTCCTGAAGCTCCTGCAAATAGCCAATCAGGCAGTTGTCCTTCAGACTCAGGGGGTACTTATCCTCCCATCGACCGTAGCCGTAGCTCTGGCGGCAGGGCTGGGCACACCGGCCCCGGTTGCCGGAGCGGCTGCCGAT
>CAYRDE010000161.1:0-4111 GCA_964422935.1 uncultured Oscillospiraceae bacterium
ATATTATCATTTATCTATGAAAGGAAAAATCAATATGAAAAAACTGACGAAGATTGAACAGCACGGATGACTTCAAGGAATCCAGCTTTCAGCTTCGCGACTATGGGCGAAAGGATGAAGTGTTTGCCGTGCTTACCATTCCGAAAATCAATTTGGATATGCCGGTTTATCTTGGTGCCATGGATTTGAACTTAGCAAGCGGAGCAGCACATCTTTCCCAAACCAGCCTGCCTATTGGCGGAGAGAATACCAACTGCGTCATTGCCGGTCATAGGGGATGGAATGGGGCGCTATATTTCCGTTATGTTCCGGATTTGGTGAAAGGCGATACTGTCACCATACGAAATATTTGGGAGACGCTGACTTATCAGGTGGTGGAGACGAAGATCATTGCGCCCAATGATGTGGATGCTATCCGTATTCAAGAGGGCCGGGAGCTGCTGACACTGCTGACCTGCCACCCCTATGCCAGCGGCGGCAAGCAACGGTTTCTTGTCATATGTGAACGAGTGAATTAAGGAGGTCTTTATGAATAAACGCATGGCGGGCGATTACGAGATCATCCAGTCTTTTCATATTGGTGATCAGGAGGTGGTGATCGGAGAGAAAGTGAATGCTCCCCCGGAGGAGCGCTATATGTGCGCCTACTGCGAGCAAAATGAAATCGTGGCACTATATAACGATGTCTTGGTCAGCGATGACTTCTGCGAAATCGCAAAGCTGTATGGGGAACGACTGTCCCAGCAGGCGGAGAAAACCCGTGTGGCAATGTTCAAACCCAAATTTCAGGGTATCGACACAACCCCGCTGACCAAAGCCGACTGTACGCCCCTTTCCCACGAGGATGACCTGAACGGAAAGGTGGTTGTCATCAGACCGGAGGTGCTGCGCCGGGAGTATCAGATGGCAACCAACCAGATCAAGCTCTGTACCGGCGGTTTTGGGGCATCTCCCCACAGCCGTGGCTCTGCCTGTTTCTGTGTTGATCTGTACTCCGGCAAAGAATCCCGGTTTGAACGGCAGGATATTCTTGGCACCTTGGAACGGTCACAGCTTCCCCAATGGGCGGCGCTGGGGCTTGACCAATATCGCAATGAACACCGGCAGAAATCCCATAAGGATAGAGAGGAGCGATGAATTATGGAGCAACGGGAATGTGCAGGCTACATCATCACCCAGAGCATCAAGGTCAAGGATTCGGAGTTCGTGCTTGGGGAGCATCCCAAGAAGGATATGTATGTCACCTGGCGTTGTAAGGACGGGGACAACTATTTCTGGGGTCATTATACCAGCAATCGATATGATGCCCTGAAAGGCCTCTGTCAGAGAGCAGAGCGGGAGATTGATTACCTCGCTGCTATCGGAGAAATCCCGCCGATAACATCCAAAAAAGAACAGGAGCGTGAGCGATAAATGGAAGCAGAAATGACTTTGCGCCCCATGGCGGCAGCGGAGCAGATGTACAGCTATTCTCAGTCCCAGCAGCTAATGTCCCAGACCGGCTGCATTGGGCACCTTCGCGCCGATTTCGGCAGCGGCGGGGAGCAGTTTTTCTCAAGCTGGGATGACCACCGGGGAGATTTGAAGTCCGAGGATTTCAAGCATGAGTTCGATGAAGTCATCAACGCATTGCGGGGGGATACGCAGTATGGAGGTATTCTGAAAAATCGGAGCAGCCTTTCTGCCTACTGCTGGATGCACCGTGACAGCAGCTTTGGCAATGACCGGAACGAATATGGCTTCCGGGCAGACACCCTGCATTATTCCTATTTGCTGCGGCTGAATCCAAACAGGGGCGAATACAACATCTACTGCTATTGCTACATCCGGCAATGGCTGGAACGGCACATGCGGCAGGCGGAAAAGGGCATCCGCTTCATTACCCCGGACTATAAGGAAGTGTTTCGGATTCCTGACGGTGACAGGATTCGCATGACGCTCCCCTCCGGCGAAACATTGGAACAGACCTGCCGCTATATTGATGATACCCATTTGGAGGTTGGAAACAATCTCTACCATATTTGTGAGTTTGCCGAGCGGATGCAGCACAATGGTGTGAAAACGATTCCTCTGCGTTCTTCCCTCCCGGAGAAGTGTTTCAGCGTTCTGGAATCCACAGGGGAAATGATCGTCATTACCAAGGGTGAAAATGGTTACGCTCCTACCGGAATTTATCCGCAGAGTGATTCCCCGAAGGAAGGTGCTTCCGCCCTCAACGCCACCAACGGTGTAACGAAAGCACAGGAAGCCGCGATGGTTGCCGGTTCTATGTTCGGCTGGGAAACCCCAGCCGCAGATCCCAAGAATTATGACGAGCAGGGCGTTCCTATCCGTCCGAAAGCCAAAGACCGCAGCGAGCGATGATTTCCGGGAGGGGAACCGATGGCATCAAAATATGAACGGATCACGGATTTGTACTTGCAGACCGCAGGCGAAGTGGCAACGCCGGAGGTGTGGCCCCGGTTTCTGACCACCGCCTGCTATAATTTCCGCCTTTCCTTCGACAAGCAGGTTCTTCTGTACGCCCAGCGCCCGGATGCCACCGCAGTCCTTCCTATAGAAGGGCGGCAAGGCTGGAACCAGCGGTTCGGGCGGTGGGTCAATCGTGGCTCCAAGGGGATAGCCATTCTGGACAGTGACAGCAACGGCCAGGCGAGAATCAAATACTACTTCGACATTGCAGATACCCATGAAGGGCGGCACCCACGTCCTGTGCCTATCTGGACGGTTCGCCCGGAGTTTCAGCAGGCGATTGTGGAGACGCTGGAAAACAGCTTTGGCGTTCTGGGCAATACGAATACGCTGGGCGATGCTCTGCTTTCGGCAGCTTCCAATGTCATGGAGGACAACTTTCAGGACTATCTGGCGCAGCTCATTTATTATAAGGAAGGCAGTTTCCTGGAGCCGCTGGATGAGGAATCGCTGGAAGCCATCTTCAAACCAATGCTCCAAAACAGCATCGGCTATATGCTGCTGGTGCGCTGCGGCATTGACCCTTCTGAGCATTTTACTCCGGAGGATTTCAGCTATATCAGCGGCTTCAATACCTTGCAGACCATCAACGCACTGGGCACAGCAACCAGCGACATTTCCCAGATGTGTCTGTCGGAGATTGCCCGCACAGTGCTTTCCTTGCAGCGGCAGCAAAATCGCACATTTGAAGAAACTCCCCAAAAGGAGTATGCTGTAGTTGAAAACCAACCGGAAAGGAGCATGAACCATGACACAGATCACATACACGAAGCAGGGGGATTATCTGCTTCCCAACCTTCTCCCGCCCCAGGAACCCCAGATTCCCCTTGGGAAGTACGCATCGATGCGCCGCAGATTCCTGCAGCAGAGCCAGAGAGTGACCTACACGAATCTTCTGACCACGGGGCAGCTCCACAGCCACCTGATGGAGATCGAGGAGACAGCCCGGAGCCGGGTGGAGAGCATCGTCAGCCAGATGGCGAAGGCGGCGGGGGTGACGGAGGAGCTGAAAGCCACCGACCAGATGAAATGGGTGGGGCTGATGAACAACTTCCGCTCAGCAGCGGAGGAGCAGATTTTGCAGGAACTGATCTACGCATAGATGGAATAATAACGCCGCCCAGTTTTGAGGAGCAAATCTCCTTTTTGGGCGGCGGTTATCTTGCACCTGAGCAAAATGAAGATCAGCAATTCACCTTCTTCTCTCAGCCGCAGCTACCCCAGCAGGTCATTGATGAAGCACTTTGTATCGGTTTCAACGACAAGGACAGCCGTCTTATCATCTGCGCCTACTTCATGAAGGACAAGCCGCTGGAAGATAACGCCGCTTTTCTTCAAAAGAGCTACGGCACCAATGGCGCGGGGCTTTTCATCAATGACCGGGAATACGCCATCTGGTATGATGCGGATGGTATCCGGATTGCCACCGGACGCACCGTCCAAAAACGGTATACCACTCTGGTCACATGGGAGCAGGCGGCAAAACGCATCCGGGAGCTGTTGGATTTGGGTCGGTATATGCCCCAGAGCGAGCTTGACCGGGTGCAGGACTATGAACGCATGGAGTTGGCAAAGTCCCTGATTTATGCCAGACGGGAATTCAGCGACGAAGCCAGGGATGCCGGGTATCTCCCCCTGA
>CAYRDE010000162.1:0-4108 GCA_964422935.1 uncultured Oscillospiraceae bacterium
CTAAGGAAGCTCTGATTAAATCGGCAAGAGCTGGCAGCAAGAGATTTTGGCTCAAGCGAAAGTGTGGAAAATGCGGGAATACTTTGTGTATTTCCCATTTTTCACACTGCACGATTGGGGCAAAAGATCTGTCTGTAAGCCGCAGACGATTTATTCAGAGTTTCCCTAATACAAAGAATACAGAAAATGTGAGAAGGGTCCTGATGGGGCCATGGAGGAAGCATGGAAGGAAATTTTGAAAAGCAGGTGCAGGAGCGGGCCGTGCTGGTGGGGCTGAACGCGGACTGCTTTACAAAGGAACAAACCGCTACCGATGAGACGCTGGAGGAGCTGGACGCATTGCTGGAAACCGCCGGCGGCTTCTGCACCGGCAAGGTGCTCCAGAACCGGCACACCCCGGACGCCCATTCCTTTATCGGGGAAGGAAAGGCCATAGAAGTAAGAATGCTGGTGGAGGCCACCGCTTCCACCATGGTGATTTTTGACAATGAGCTGTCCCCCGGAAACATCCGGGCATTGGAGGAGATCATCGGGGTGCCGGTGATCGACCGCAGCGCCCTGATCCTGGACATTTTCGCCCAGCGGGCAAAGACAAAAGAGGGCAGACTTCAGGTGGAGCTGGCCCAGTATCAGTATCTGCTGCCCCGGCTTTCCGGTATGGGAAACAGTCTGTCCCGGCAGGGCGGCGGCATCGGCACCCGGGGCCCCGGTGAGACAAAGCTGGAATCGGACCGCCGTCACATCCGGGAACGGATTAACCGTCTGGAGGAGGAGCTGGAGCAGGTGCGGAAGGTACGAAGCGTCCAGCGGGAGCGGCGGATGAAGAACTCTGTGCCGGTGGTTGCCATTGTGGGCTACACCAACGCCGGAAAGTCTACCCTCTTAAATCAGCTCACCGGGGCGGGAATCCCGGCAAACAACCGCCTCTTTGATACCCTGGACACCACCTCCCGGCTGCTGACGGTTTCCGATAATCTGGATGTGATCCTGTCCGACACCGTTGGCTTTATCGCAAAGCTTCCCCACCATCTGGTGAACGCCTTCCGGGCGACCCTGGAAGAGCTGGAATACGCGGATCTGCTGCTGCATGTCATCGACGCCTCCGACGAAAACCGGGAGGAGCATATCCAGGTAGTGGAAAAGCTGATCGGGAAGCTGGCAAAGCCGGGAACACCGGTCATTGCGTGCTACAACAAGACGGATCTGGTTGCCCCGGAGGACATTCCCGTGGGGGAAAATGTGGTGGCAATCTCCGCAAAGTCCGGGAAAAATATGGAAGGTCTGCTCGCCGCCATTGAAAAGGGCCTGGGCCATGCCCGCCATCATATTTTCCTGCGGCTGCCCTATGCCCAGGGAGGCATGGTGGAAACCCTCCACGACGGCGCGAAGATATTAAAGGTGGACTACACCGGCGAGGGCATCGAGGTGGAGACCATTGTGGATGACATTCTGTACGGAAGAGTGCGGGAATATATCGTAAGGGAGTGACAAACCCTTGGAGGAATATCTGGTGCCGACGGGCTTCGGTGAGGATGCGTTCATCGAAAAGAAGTCCCGGTTTATCGGCAGAATCTGGCCTGCGGAAGATGAAGAGACGGCCCTGGCGAAGATCCAGGAGATGAAGAAGAAGCACTATGACGCCACCCATAACTGCTGGGCCTACATCATCCGGGACGGAGCCGTCCGGTTCTCTGACGACGGAGAGCCGGGAGGCACGGCGGGAATGCCCATTTTGCAGGTTTTGCAGCGGGAGGGTCTATATAACGTGGTGTGCGTGGTGACCCGGTACTTTGGAGGCATCCTCCTGGGAGCCGGGGGACTGGTGCGGGCCTATACCAAAGGGGCGAAAATCGCCGTGGATGCCGCCGGAAAATCCATGAAGCGGGTGTGGACGGCATTGTATCTGCCCTGCCCCTACCCTTACTATGAGCGGCTGAAGCTGGAAATCGGAAACTTCGGCGGCATCATCCGGCAGACGGATTTCGGGGCAGAGGTGGAGATGGAGCTTCTGTTCCCGGAGGGGAACACCCAGGCCTTTCTGGAAAAGCTCACCGATATGACGGCGGGCACGGTGGAGACGATGGAGCTGGGGCAGGAGTACCGGGCGTTCCCCATCGACACGAAGGAAGCTGTAACGACCTGAGAAGGGGGAGAATCGCTATGACAGTGCGGGAAGAGCTGGAGCGGCAGGAGCATCGGCGCTTAAATCCCAAAGCGTCCTTTGCGGACAGAACCAAGGGGCGGCCCCGGGCGGAGCCGGAACGGGAAGGGGATGTGCGGACCTGCTACCAGCGGGACATTGACCGGATCGTCCACAGCAAGGCCTTCCGGCGGCTGATGCACAAAACCCAGGTGTTTCTGCGGCCTGAGGGAGATCACTACCGTACCCGGATGACCCACACCCTGGAGGTAGCCCGGATTGCCGGCACCATTTCCCGGGCGCTGGCCCTGAATGAGGATCTGGCAGAGGCCATCGCCATGGGCCATGATCTGGGACATACCCCCTTCGGTCACGCCGGAGAAGCGGCGCTGACGGAGTGCCTGGGCAAGCCCTTCTGCCACAATGAGCAGAGCCTCCGGGTGGTGGACTACCTGGAAAAGGACGGTCAGGGACTGAACCTGACCCACGAGGTGCGAAACGGCATCCTCTGCCACACGGGAGATCCCTGGCCCAACACCTTAGAGGGGATCATCGTCCGCCGTTCCGATCAGATTGCCTATGTGAATCACGACATTGACGACGCCATCCGGGCGGGCATCCTGAGTAACGATGATATCCCCAGGGAGATTTCGGACATTCTGGGCCATGACCACAGCAGCCGGATCAATACCCTGGTGACGGATATCATCCGGGCCTCCGCCCAGGCGGATACGGTGTGTCTGACCCCGGAGGTGGAGAAGGCCCTGAAGGATCTGCGCTCGTTTATGTTTGAGCGGGTTTACCGCAACCCCGTTGCCAAGGGGGAGGAGGGCAAGGCAAAGGAAATGCTGAGCCGTCTCTTCGATTATTATGTAAACCATCCGGAGGCCCTGCCCGATGATTTCCAGCCCCAGCTGTCCTTTGACGGCATGGAGCGGACGGTCTGCGATTACATTGCGGGTATGACGGACAACTATGCCGTGGATAAGTATACCCAGATTTTTATTCCCACGGGCTGGCAAGTCCGGGGATAGTGTGGTATAATAACCGCAATGCGGTTATTATACCACAAGTGAAGCGTGAAGAAGTGAGGAATCGCCTTCGGCGATGATTTAAAAAGCAAGGCGGATATTATTTTCCGGAAAGGAGCTGGTTTTATGGCATTTCCTCCCGCGTTTTTAGATGAGCTGACGGCCCGAAACCCCATTGAGGATGTGGTGGGCCAGTATGTGACGTTGCGCCGTTCCGGCTCCAATTTGTTCGGACTTTGCCCCTTCCACGGGGAGAAGACCGCCTCCTTTTCCGTATCCCCGGATAAGGGAATTTACTACTGCTTCGGCTGCCACAAGGGCGGCGGGGTCATCAACTTCCAGATGGAGATTGAAGGGCTGAGCTATCCGGATGCCGTCCGGGCCCTGGCAAAGCGGGCGGGGATGGAGGTGCCGGAGGATGCGCAGTACCAAAGCCGCTACCGTCAGCAGGAACGGCTGTGGGCACTGCACAAGGAGGCAGCCCGGTTCTTCCACAGCCGGCTTTACGCGCCCGGGGGAAGAGCGGCTCTGGAATACGCCCTGAACCGGGGCATGTCCAAGGGCACGCTGACCAGATTCGGCATCGGTTACGCCCCGGACAGCTGGACGGAGCTGGTGGATGCCCTCCGGGAAAAGGGCTATACGGACCAGGAGCTGCGGGATTCGGGGCTGGTGACGGTTTCCCGGAAGAACGGCAACCTGTTTGACCGGTTCCGGGACCGGCTGATGTTCCCCATTATCGATGTCCGGGGAAACGTCATCGGCTTTGGCGGGCGGATTATGAGTAGCGCCGACCCCAATGCCGCCAAGTACTTAAACTCCCCGGAGACTCTGATTTTTAACAAGCGAAAAAACTTGTTTGCCCTGAATCTTGCCAAAAAGAGCAAGCTGGGGTATCTGATTCTGGTGGAAGGGTATATGGACGCCATCGCCCTGC
>CAYRDE010000163.1:0-4100 GCA_964422935.1 uncultured Oscillospiraceae bacterium
TCTGGACGCCAGCCGGGTGGAGCTGCACTACGAGATGCCCCTGAACGAGATCATTTACGACTTCTTCGACGCCCTCAAGTCCCGCACCCGGGGCTATGGCAGTCTGGACTATGAGATGATCGGCTACCGGCCCAGCAAGCTGGTAAAGCTGGACATCCTTCTCAACGGGGAAATCGTGGACGCCCTGAGCTTCATCCTCTTTGCGGACAACGCCTATCCCAGAGCCAGAAAAATCTGTGAAAAGCTGAAGGACAACATTCCCCGCGCCCAGTTTGAAATTCCCGTTCAGGCGGCCATCGGCGGCAAGATCATCGCCCGGGAGACCATCAAGGCCCTGCGCAAGGATGTGCTTGCCAAATGCTACGGCGGCGACATCACCAGAAAAAAGAAGCTGCTGGAGAAGCAGAAGGAAGGCAAGAAACGGATGCGGACCTTCGGCACGGTATCCGTTCCCAGTGAAGCATTCATGGCAGTGCTTAAACTGGATGAAGAATAATTTACAGCCCACAGCTTGGAGGTAACCTATGCCCATTCTGACGCGACGAAGCAATAAAACGCCCCTGGGAATTTATATCCATGTTCCCTTCTGCCGCAGCAAATGTCAATACTGCGACTTCTATTCCCTGGCTACCAAGGATGACAAGCTCATTGACGGCTATCTGGACGCCATCTGCGACCACATCAAGGAGGCCGGTGAGCTGGCCCCCGGCTATAAGGTGGATACCATTTATTTTGGCGGCGGCACCCCCACCTTCTTTGGTGCCGACGGCATGGCGGTGATTCTGACTGCCATCCGCCGCAACTTTGACGTGGACAACAACGCCGAAATCACCTTTGAGGCTAACCCCGACTCCGTATCCGACCGGCTGCTCCACCGGCTCCATGCCGAGGGCTTCAACCGGGCAAGTCTCGGCATTCAGTCTGATGACGATGAGATGCTGAAAAAGCTGGGCCGTCCCCACACCTATGCCCAGGCCGTCACCGCCTATCAGCGGATTCGAAAGGCCGGTTTCCGGAATGTGTCCGTTGACCTGATGTACGGCCTCCCCGGTCAGACCCTGGCTGATTGGCAGGAAACCTTGGATAACGTGCTGCGGCTGCTTCCCGAGCATGTGAGCTGCTACGGCCTCCGGGTAGAGGAGGGCACGCCCTTCTGGGACTACAAGGACATGCTGAATCTCCCCGACGACGATACCCAGGCGGAAATGTACCTGTCCGCCGTGGAGACCCTTCGGGGCCGGGGCTTCCGGCAGTATGAAATCTCCAACTTCTGCCGGAAGGGCCTCATCTCCAAGCACAATATGAAGTACTGGACCGGCGGCGAATATCTGGGCTTTGGCCCCAGCGCCTCCTCGGACTTTGCGGGAAAGCGGTTTACCCTGAAGCGGGATTTGCAGGCCTACATCACTGCCATCCGGGAGGGCGGCGACATTATGGAGGACATCCAGGAGATTCCCGTCCGGGAGCGGGCAGGGGAATACCTGATGCTCAGGCTTCGCACCAGCGTGGGCATCAGCGCCACGGAATATGAGCGGATGTTCATGCTTCCCTTTGCACCGCTGGAGGAAGTACTGGAAAAGCGCCGCCGCTTCTTCCACGCCACCCAGAACGATTCCGGACGGTGGGTACTGACCCCAAAAGGATATCTGGTAAGCAACGACATTATCACCGATCTGCTTCTGGCTCAGGACAGCTCTGAGCCTTTGAGAAGAATCTGATTTTCATGGAAAAGGGGCTGGATCTTCGTGAGCCAGCCCCTTTTCCTTATTTTATATAGTTCTCAAATTCATGGTTTCTAACAAGCAGTCCTGTTTCTTTGTCAACAGAATATAAAGAATTTTCAGCAATATCTGACGGATCTTCAAAAAAATCCGCACAATTTTCCATAAAATACTCATTTAAATCGTATATGAAAACATAATCATAGCTCTCATCAAGCTCCTTTTTCCACTGCTCCGGTGTACCTTTATATGTATACCTGTCTTTACATTCTTCAGAATAGCCTATACACCAGGTTTCTACAGGGTTCACCATATTCGGCCTTATATTAAAATGTGTAACATACCAGTCGAATCCTGTGTCATCCTGTGAAACAATCCATATTTTCTGATTTCCACTGCAATTTTCTTCAGCCCACTGTCTGATTGGTTCATATTCTGAACGGGTATAGAAAGAGTCTTCCACAGCAGTACCATTTACAAAATTTAACATTCCTTTGAATGGCGTAAAAATGAGCAGAAAACTAAGCAGCACAACTTTATATGTTTGATTTCTTATTTGTTGTGTAACCGCGAAAATACTCATCGCAACGATTACGAGCCACCCGGAAAGAAACACAATATTCAGATATCGTTCCATACTTGCAAGCTGCAGAGCCAGGAAGTCTAAGAACTTAAACATAAACACAACGCCCATACCGAATATGTAAAGCAGCTCTTGTACAGCCCCAATCATCAGTACAAACCTGGTTGCCTTCCTGTGTTCAGGGAACTTTTTTTCGTATAACCGATACAGCAGATAGAAGCATGTCATCCACAATACACACAGCGCAAAGTAATTCGTGGTGACCTGACCGATTTCCGTTGGTAGTTCAAACAGACCATAACAATATTTTTTCCAAACCTCGCTGCGGTACGAATTGTCTTTTCCCAGCAGCACAAGCAAAAGCTGTTTCAGATCAATTTTATTGGAAAATACAATTTTGGCATTGGATGCTTTTAACTCAATTTCCCATAATAGTTTCGGTAACAGCACTGCGAATGCCGATACAGCAATGTTGATCAAACGCTTTTGATTCTTTCCTTCTGATTGCTCACTTCTGAGAATCATATCTACCCCATAAGCAATCGCCAGAAAGGTACTTAATATCAAGCCTACATCTTTTGAGATGGTCAATACCGCACACAGCATCCATATATTTACGGAATAGAGGATATCCTTTTGATCCCACAGCAAAATCATTGCGAATCCCGCACCTGAAAGAATGCCCAGAAATGCATCGATATATGTAGACGTATACAAATCATAATAAAACACCAACGGTGCCAGGAAAATCATTACGCAATACAGAATCAGCTCGAATGACTTTTTAAAGGAGCAATTTTTCAGGAGTGGAAACATCGGGATAAAACACAGGGTCTGATATGCAAGATATACCCTCCACTCTGAAAAAACGAATTCCGAATGAAACCACAGGTATATTTTTTGTAATATATATTGGAAAATAGACATTGCGGGAGGATAGGATGGAAATACTACATTCGCATTGGGATTTGTTCCAAAGTCGTCAATCATTGTCATGGCTTTGACAACGTCAATCCAGTGAGAAAACTCATCCCAGATTCCCGCCAACTTATTAAAATTCCAAAATGACAAGCAAAAGAACATTATGACAAACACCACCGCGCCTGGGGTCAGCAATACGGTAGCCGTTTGTTTCACATCTTTTTTCCAAATCACATGTGCGATAGCCAGCAGCCAGAGAGCGATGGATATCACAGCGCAGGCTACCACGCCTGCATAAAGATGTCCGACAATTCCAAACAGGAAAACCAGCAATACCATTCCAAATGCCGTAATTGGCAGGATTTCTTCAAATTTACGCCCTTTCCATGCCGCGGCAAAAACGCTGCCTGAACACAAAAGTGAAAGAAAAACAAGGTTGCTTATCATACGGTTAATTCCCCTCTATTTGGACAAACAGTCCGCCCCGCCATTCTGCAACCATTTTTTATTTATCAGATGGTATCACATTTCTGTAAGAAATGTGCAAATGGCGCCATTTGCCCGATTTCATTTTATGTTGTTTATTATACTATTTTATGCCAGAATATCAAGCCATCTATTTGCATAGTTAACATATACTCTTCTCTTTTTTATCACGGTATAAATTAAGAAACCCCGGAAAATCCGGGGTTCCCATTTCATTTACTTAATATTAGAGGTGGAGCGCAGGGTCACGTCGTGGGCGCCGCCCTCTACAATGGACACAGAGGAAACCAGGGTCAGCTTTGCGTTCTTCTGGAGGTCGGGGATGTTGGTAACACCCACATTGCACATGGTGGAGCGGACCTTATACAGGGATGCCTCCACATTGTCAT
>CAYRDE010000164.1:0-4026 GCA_964422935.1 uncultured Oscillospiraceae bacterium
ATAAGTTCAATTATTTCTTTATCTCTCTCTTGACATCACACCATTAGACTATACTATACTATACTGTGGTTCCAGTTTGGTTCCATTCTGGTTCCACTTTGGTTCCATTCTGGTTCCAGAATGGTTCCACTTTGGTTCCAGGTTGGTTGCCACCTGAACTACCCTAATCTTATCTATGCTATACTAATCTATGCTATACTAACCTATACTATACTGGGGTGCCAGGTGGTTGCCAGATGGTTGCCACTTGGTTGCCAGATGGTTGCCATTGTGGTTTCCGGGTATTGCCCAATGTCCAAATCCTGGTAAGGGTACAGACGCTTTCCTCCCTGGATGCTGCTGCGGTGGCGCTCCAGCAGCCTGACAATGTCGTAAACGTCAATCCAGATTTCGCTCAGGCACTCCTTCTGGCTTTCATCAAAGATCAGCTCCATGCCGAAATGCAGGTGTACCATCTCGATGTTGTTCACATTTTCCCTGTCGGAATAGCCGGTCCTGCCCATATAGCCAATCAGGTCCCCTGCCTGGACCATGTCCCCTTCCTGGAGCCCTTCCGCAAAGGGCCTGTCCTTTTGCAGATGGGCATAGTAATAATAGCGATGATTGTCAAAGGAGCGGATGCCCACCCGCCAGCCTCCGTACCGGTTCCAGCCCAGGGCCTCCACGACTCCCCCTTCCACCGCCACAATGGGCGTTCCCAGGGAGCCCATCATATCGTGGCCCAGATGCTTTCGCCGGAAGCCGTAGGACCGTGCCGCCCCAAAATCGTCGCAGTGGCTGTAGCCATACCCGGCGGCAATGGGAGAAAAGGCTTTCAGCCCATAGCTGGGAATCCACTGACCGTCCTTCTCGATGGCGAAGCTGCCCACCAGACCTCCCAGGGCGGCGGTATAGGCCTCATGGTAGTAGCCGAAATACTTGTATAGGGACCCCAGCAGCTCCTCCACCGGCTTGTCCCCTTTCAGGTCGCTTAAGGCCTTCTTCACCGAGGGCAGGTCGCATTTGCCCCCCGTCCGGCAGGCCGCAAGGGCCAGGGTATCGATCCAGGAAATGTGCTTTTCCTGGTCAAAGGTCTGGATGTCCCCATCCAGGGCGTATTGCAGCGACTCATAGGGCACGGAAAAATCCACCCACCGGATAGTCTCCGCCCGCACCGGCAGCACCAGAGCGGGCAGCAATATGGAAAGTATCAGAAGCCGTTTCATATCCTTCACCTCTTACGGTAGGATGTGAAACGGCTTCCTGATTATCCCTGTGAAATTTTGTCACTTTAAATCCCGCACCACGCCCTTTGCCACCCGGTAGATGTCCTCCATGGTGGTCAGAGAGGTGATCTGATTTTTGTAATACCCGCTGTGGGGCACCCCCCGGAGATACCAGGCAAAGTGCTTCCTCGCCTCCAGACAGGCAATATGCTCCCCATGGTCCTCCTCCGCCAGCCGGAACTGCTTTAGGGCTACCTCCACCCGGTCTTTCAGACAGGGCCGGGTAAAGCCTTCCTCCCCGTTGAGGGCAGCCCGGACCTCGGAGAAAACCCAGGGATCTCCAAAGGTGCTTCTGCCGATCATCAGGCCGTCAGCCCCTGTGCGCCTCTTACAACGGATTGCCGCTTCCCCGTCTGTAATATCGCCGTTGGCAATTACGGGGATGGTGAGCTTTTCCTTGACCTTGTGGATGGTGTCCCAGTCCGCCACCCCGGAATAGAGCATGGCCCGGGTACGACCGTGGACGGTGACCATCGCCGCGCCGCTGTCCTCCATCCGCCTGGCAAAGTCCAGCACGTTGATGCTTCCCTTGTCCCAGCCCAGGCGGCATTTTACCGTAACCGGCACGTCCACCGCCTTCGCCACCGCCTCCACAATTTTCCCTGCCAGCTCCGGGGTTCGCATCAGGCCGCAGCCGTCGCCGGAACCGGCGATCTTCGGCATGGGGCAGCCCATGTTGATGTCCAGAAAATCACAGCCGGAGATTTCCAGAGCCAGCACCGCTCCCCTCGCCATGATCTCCGGGTCGTTGCCGAAAATCTGAGCGCCGCAAAGGCTCCCTTCGTTCTTCCGCAGGAGCCTGGCGCTTTTCTTATCCTGATACACCAGGGCCCGGGAGGAAACCATCTCCGTTACCGTAACATCCGCCCCCAGCTGGGCGCAGATGGTGCGAAAGGCCCAGTCCGTCACCCCCGCCATAGGGGCCAGGAACAGGGGATCTTCTCTGACTTCCAGGTTTCCGATCTTCATAGGCTTCTCTCTTTCTGCGGGCATTTTTATCTGCCCCTATTATACGATAGGGTTCTTCTCAAATCAAGACCGTAGCCAGCCACACCAGCCCCGTCACCAGGGACCCCGCGGCGGCCCACACAGCGCCGTACAGATAGAAGGGGCGCTTTTTCCCGGAACGCCCCGAACCATGGATCACCGCCTGGGCTTCCTTTAACAGGGCCTCGTCCGTGATTCCTTCCCCCACGGCATCCTCTTTTAAAATGAAAATGGCCTGCTCAAACAGCTTTGGGTCCGGTGCGTGGACCACAATCACCTGCTTGGAAATCCCTT
Source organism: uncultured Oscillospiraceae bacterium (assembly GCA_964422935.1). Lineage (GTDB taxonomy): Bacteria > Bacillota > Clostridia > Oscillospirales > Oscillospiraceae > Faecousia. The sequence goes on from CAYRDE010000164.1 coordinate 2,547, forward strand.
TTACCATTTTTTACCGCCTCCTTATGTGGAAAGTTTTCCCAAAGGCGGGGCGGATTATACATGTTTCCCTACTGCGGCTCCTTAGGCCGCTTATATCTGCCATGGGGCTCCCACTCCGGCAGCGGATAGCGCTGCATGGCCCCGAAAATCCGCTCCTTGAGATCCGGGTAGGTTTTGCTCAGCTCGAAAATCAGGTTCTTCACTTCCTCCCGCTTGGTGGTTTTATCCACGGGGCAGCGGTTGGTGAGCACCGGCAGGTTCATCCGCTGGGCGAAATGGTCCACGGTCTTCTCGTGGATATAGAGCATGGGCCGGATCTGGACGATCCCCGTCCGGTCCAGGTTTGTCACCGGCTGGAAGCAGCTGATTCGTCCCTCAAACAGCAGGCTCATCAAAAAAGTCTCCACGGCGTCGTCATAGTGGTGACCCAGGGCCAGCTTATGGAAGCCCTTCTCCAGGATGGCCTGGTTCAGTGCCCCCCGGCGCATCTTCGCGCACATGGAGCAGGGGTTTTTCTCCTTCCGGTGGTCAAAAATGATGGAGCCGATTTCCGTCTTCACCACCGTATAGGGCACCTTCCACTCCCGGCACAGCCTTTCGATGCCGCTGTAGTCCATCCCAAAGCCCATGTCAATGGTAATGGCCTCCAATTCAAAGGGCTTGTCAAAATATTCCCGCAGGCCGGCCAGCAGCATCAGCAGCACCAGGGAGTCCTTACCGCCGGAAACGCCTACGGCAATCCGGTCCCCCGCCTCGATCATATGGTAATCGTCCACACAGCGGCGCACATAACCCATCAGCTTTTGCATGGGATTTTCCCTCCAAAACAGTAAAAATAGGATGTGAGTATTTGGGAGTATTCGTTAGAATTTGAGAGCATTTGCGAGATTGCCCCGGATTTCATAAAAATAAGCAAATATGGCCTTGACTTTCGATTCCGAATATGGTATAAAATTCAAGCGTCCACGGGACATTGTACCCGAAACGTCTGAAAATGTCAAAATAATTTAATCCAAATTGGAGGAAACCATAATGAGCACTACTCTGCTGAAAAAGGAGACCCTGGAGCGCAAGTGGTTTGTCATCGACGCTGCCGGTAAGCCCCTGGGCCGTACCGCTGTCGAGGCTGCCAACCTGCTGCGGGGCAAGCACAAGTCCGACTTCACCCCCAACGTTGACTGCGGCGACAACGTCATCATCATCAACACCGACAAGGCGATTCTCACCGGCAAGAAGCTGGACGAGAAGAAGTACTACCGTGTGTCCGGCTGGATTGGCGGTCTGAAGGAGACCAAGGCCCGTGACATGATGGCTACCCGTTCCGACTACGCCATGGAGCTGGCTGTCAAAGGCATGCTGCCCAAGAACACCCTGGGCAAGAACGCCCTGACCCGGTTGCACCTGTACAAGGGTGCCGAACATCCTCACGCCGCCCAGAAGCCCGAGCTCTGGAACAAGGACTAATTTGGAGGTAACTTAG
>CAYRDE010000165.1:0-3998 GCA_964422935.1 uncultured Oscillospiraceae bacterium
CCTTTATGAACGGTGTGAAGAAGGCCGGCATCGAGATGAACCGGAAGAGCCTGTCTGAGATGGCGATTCAGGACAGCGCCGCTTTCGCCGCTGTTGTTGAGAAGGCCAAGGCTGCTCTGAACTAAACACAAAATGCCTGCCAAGCTTTTGGCGGGCATTTTTATTACCAAATGGGTTTTGGAAGGTGACGAAATGGAGCTAAGGCTGACAGCCCGGCGGGAAGGGCGGCTTTCTTCCTTTCTCCGGGGAGAACTGAAAATGTCCTCCGGTCTGATGAATACGCTTAAATGGGGAGAGGGCATTCAGGTAAACGGAGTCCCGCAGCATACCAATTTCCCGGTAAAGCCCGGGGACGTGATCACCGTTGCCCTTGACGAAAAAGCGCCGGAATACCCGGCGGAGAATGGTCCCCTAGACATCCTTTATGAAGACGACCACATCCTGGTGACAGACAAGCCGGCGGGAATGCTGATTCACCCCTCCCGGGCAAAGAACGAGGGCACCCTGGCAAACTTCGTGGCAGGCTATTACCGCAGGACGGGGCAGAATTCCGCTTTCCATCCCGTGACCCGGCTGGACCGGGACACCTTCGGTATTGTGTTGCTGGCGAAAAACGCCCATGTCCACTCCCTGCTCCAGGCATCGGAGATCCGAAAAACCTACCATGCCTGGGTCTTCGGAGGCCCGGAAAAGGAGAATGGCACCATCGATGCCCCCATTGCGAGAAGGCCCCTGCCCAGCCTCCTTCGGTATGTCGCTCCGGAAGGGAAGTCTGCCCTGACGGAGTATCAGGTGCTGCTTCGCAACGATGGACTGTGCAAGCTGGAGCTGCGCCCGGTGACAGGCCGGACCCATCAGCTTCGGGTACACTGCGCCTATATGGGCTGGCCCATTCTGGGAGATCCCCAGTATGGAAGCCCGGAATCCCAGGGGGTTTCGTCGGCGCTGGGACTGGAAAGCCAAATGCTGTGCGCGAAAAGGCTGGAGTTTATCCACCCCATGACCGGAGAGAAAAAAGTCCTGGAATCCAATCTGAACGCGGAAATATAAAAAACGCTGCCTCTACTGACAAACGTTTCAGAAAGAGGCAGCGCTTTTGTTTAATTTCGGGAGCATTTCTCCGCGTCAATGGCAAGCACCAGCATCAAAGCGGGCAAGGCGTCCGCCGGGTTCTTCACATCGATCACATAGGTATCTGTCCAGTGGAACAGCTCCTTGGAAACCGCTACAACGACCTGCCCGGCGGCATTGCGGACGGTATAGTCCCATTCCAGGAGGCTACCCTCCACCTGCCAGCCCAAAAAGTCGATCTGGTACCTGGGCGTGAAAAAGGTGAGTTCCTTTCGGATGGAACCCAGATACCGTTCCCCGGCATAGACCTCAAATCTGGGAAGAAGGGTCAGAACCCGTTCCTGGACGGTGCCCACCTCCGTGCCCCGGGGGTCATAGATTTTCAGGCAGTGTCCCCAGGACAGCTGACCCTTTACGGTGTAGGCGGTTTCTCCGTTTTCGTAGGATATGTCGTAGCTGTCAAACCAGGAGAACATGCGCTGCTTGAATAAAAGCCTCATTCAGACATCTTCCCTTCCTTGGAAAATCAGGCAATCAGGGTAAGGACTTACTTTCCAAAGGCATCCAAAGCCAGCTTGAAGGCGCCGTAGGCCCCGGCGTCATTTCCCAGGGAGGCCAGGGTGAACCTTGCCCCGGAGGCGGCGTGGAAGACATACTGTTGGAAGTAGGGCTCGATGCCCTCAATGAGCATATTGCCTGCCTTGCTGACGCCACCGCCGATGACCACAACCTCGGGGTTGACCACGGAGCAGACATTTCCCAGGAACTCGCCCATGTAGGCGAAGACCTTATCAAGAATCTGCTTTGCCTGGTTGTCTCCGGCCTTTGCGGCGTCGAAAATATCCTTGCAGGTTATGGCTTCCAGCCCCCGCAGGGTGCTGGGAGCGTCGGTGGCTGCCAGATGGTCCTTTGCCATCTGGACGATGCCGGTGGCGGAGCAGTACTGTTCCACACAGCCCCGCTTGCCGCAGGTGCATACCCGGGTCTCATCCCGGTTGAGGACCATGTGACCGATTTCCGCGCCGGAGCCATGGGCGCCGTGGAGCAGATTTCCTTCCACCACGATGCCGCCGCCGACGCCGGTACCCAGGGTGACGAAGACCATGTTGTCGCAGCCCTGACCGCCGCCCTTCCAGAATTCGCCCAGGGCCGCTACATTGGCGTCATTGCCTGCCTTTACCGGGAAGCCGGTGAGAGACTGAAGCTCCTGGGCAATGTTAAACACACCCCAGCCTACGTTCACACAGCGGTTGACGACGCCCTTTGCGTTGACGGGGCCGGGGACACCGATACCCAGGCCCAGAAGGTCGGTATCGGGAATCCGGTTGTCGTCTAAAAAGCGGCGAAGGGAAGCGGCGATGTCGGGAAGAATTTGGACGCCGCCGTTTGCCGTTACCGTGGGAATCTCCCACTTGTCCAGCATCTTGCCGGTTTCATCAAAATAAGCGATCTTGACGGTGGTGCCGCCCAGATCAATGCCAAAGCCATATTTCATAGGTTCTACCTCCTAAAGTACATTATCTCTATTATACATATCCTGAAGAAAAAAGCCAGTGGGGAATGAAAATATTTTGATGCAAAAGGAGGCACTTTAAATATTTATAAAACTTTCCTGTCGGGACTTGCGTTTTGACCCAATCTGCGGTAACATATAGACGGATACCTTGGCATAAAAATGAAAGGACGTGTTTCAAAACATGATCAAAGTTGATATTTCCAATGTATGGGGTCAGCTTTCTCTGCCGAATCTGCTGGCTATGGAGAATGAGGTAGCCGCAGCCCATGCCACACTGATGGACGGCACCGGCGAAGGCAATGACTTCCTGGGCTGGCTGAATCTGCCTACCCGGGAGCCCACTGAGGAAATTACCAGAATTCAGAAGGCAGCTGCCAAGATCCGCAGCGACAGTGATGCGTGTGTCGTTGTGGGTATCGGCGGTTCTTACCTGGGCCCCCGGGCTGCCATTGAGCTGTTGCAGGGTCCCAACCATAATATCGGTAAGGGTAAGGGCAATCCTCAGATCTTCTTTGCCGGCAACGGCCTGAGCACCCGCCACTGGAATGAGCTCATGCGGCTGCTGGAGAATAAGGACTTCTCCGTCATCGTCATCTCCAAGTCCGGCACCACCACCGAGCCTGCCATCGCCTTCCGGGGCCTGCGCTGGCTGCTGGAACGGAAGTACGGCACCGATGAGGCCAACAAGCGGATCTACGCCATTACCGACCCCGGCAAGGGCGCTCTGCGTCAGATGGCGACCGAAGAGGGCTGGGAGTCCTTTGTGATTCCGCCAAGTGCCGGCGGTCGGTTCTCCGTGCTGACCCCGGTGGGCCTGCTGCCCATTGCTGTGGCGGGCATCGACATCATGGAGATTCTGAACGGCGCTATGGACGCCAAGAAAGCCTACGACCTGCGCTCCTTTGAAAACCCCGTGTGGCAGTATGCCGCCGTCCGGAACCTGTTGTACCGCAACGGCAAGGCCATGGAGATTTTCGAGTCCTATGAGCCTGGCTTTAAGATGTTTGGCGGCTGGTGGCAGCAGCTCTTCGGCGAGTCCGAGGGCAAGGACGGCAAGGGCATTTTCCCTGTTACCGCAGAGTTTACCGCTGATCTCCACTCCCTGGGCCAGATGATCCAGCAGGGGCAGCGGAACATCTTCGAGACCATGCTTCGCTTTGACCCGCCGGAGCAGCGCTTCACCATCGGCACAGATGTGAAAAATCTGGATAAATTGAACTATCTGGCGGGAAGACATCTGGATTATGTGGACGAAAGCGCCTACCTCGGCACTGTATCCGCCCATGTGGACGGGGGCGTGCCGGTGATTACCATGGAATGCGGCCAATTGGATGAGGCTGCGGTCGGGGAGCTGATTTACTTTTTGGAGCTCTCCTGCGCCATTTCCGCCTATATTCTGGGGGTCAATCCC
>CAYRDE010000166.1:0-3980 GCA_964422935.1 uncultured Oscillospiraceae bacterium
TTTCGATCTCCAGGTTGAAATCGTGTACCGCATGGAAGCCGTTGGGATAGATCTTGTTGATTCCTTTCAGCGTCAAATATGCCATATTCCGATACTCCTTTATTACAAGTCGATAATCTCTATGGGGCCGGAATCCTCCGGTGAAGCTCCGGCGTTTCCCGGGGCTTTTCTCCCCGGCGGGTCATTCCCCTTTGCCCTGGACGGCGGCTTTGGCATCCCGCAAAATCGCGGCAAGCAGATGCTTGATTCCCAGGAAAAGCATGTCAAAGCCCATGCAGAACACGCCGTAGAAGAAGGGTTCCACACCCAGAAACACCCGGGTGGGGTCTCCTGTTGCCAGGGCGGCAAGGCGGTTGATGAATTCATACAGGAAAAACACGCACAGCACAATGACCATGGAGCACAGTAAATTCAGGCCAAAGCCCACCATGCCCTTGTGGGTCACCAGCATCCAACGGTTGTTTTCCCCGGGGGTAGCCTCCATAAACCGCAGAATATTGTTGGTCAGCAGATCCGTGACCATACCCAGAACCACGCCCACAATGAAGAGCATATCCAGGTTGCTGGATACATAGGCCCCCAGGCCCCACAAAATGAAGTAGCACACCGCCCCCGGGAACCAGGTTTTCAGCAGCAGGACCTTAATCAGCTCCGGCAGCTCGATGCTCCGGTGGGTACGGTATTTTTTCAGCTCCTCCTTGGAATACTGGGGCGCCTCCTCGGTGTCGGCATTGACAAGGGCCTCCACCGCGTCGCTTTTCAGTTCGTAGTTCCGGTTTTTCGGATCAAAAGGTTGTTTGCTCATAGAATGCCCGCCTGTATCTTGGATAGGTTATTCGGTGATCTCAATGGCATCCATGGAGCCGTTGTCCTCGATCTCCACGGTGGTATTGATCTTCTTGATCCACTTGCTGTAGATAGGCAGCGTGGCAACCAGCACGGCGGTGACCACAATGAGGATCATATGGGTCTGAAGCAGGCCGAAGGCGCTGGTGATGTAGGCCGTGTTGGCGTCCAGAACAATGGGATTGTTGGGACGGGTCACCGCGGCCCAGATGGCGTTGCGGTAATGGATGTCGCAGAAGATCATCACCGCGAACATGACAAACATGACGATAATCATGGGCAGATTGGGCTTTTTCCGGCGGGGGAAGGAATTCATCAGGCATACGATGCTCAGCATGCTCAGCAGCATAATGGTAAATTCCGCCAGACCCATGCCGCTGCCCTGGATTTTCGCGGTGGTGTCAGAGAAGTCCGTCAGGTTCAGGGAGAACACCAGAAACGCCAGCACCAGCACGACCATGGGAATGATCGTGGGATTGCGCTTCAGGGAAACAATGAACTTGCGGAAAATATCCTTGATTTTACGCATGATTAACCCTCCATTTTGATGGCGGCTGTGGTTTCCTTGTCGAAGAAGCGCTTCTTCGTAATGGAAATGGAGACCACATCTCCGGGCTTATAGTCGCACCAGCCGGCCAGCTTGCAGGTAATCCGCTCGCCCTTGCCATCGGCGCCCAGATGACCGTGAACCAGGGTGTTCATGCCCAGGTTTTCGTTGGAGGTGACCTTCATCTGGAAATCATTGCCAACGCTGGTATTCTCGGGACGGACGCCCAGAACCACTTCCTTGCCGTTGTAGGAAGCCAGGGCCTTCTTCTCCGCCTCGCTCATGGTCAGGGTGAAACACTTGGTGATAAGCTTGTCCCCGTCCACCTTGGCGTCGATGAAGTTCATGGGCGGCAGGCCGATGAAGCTTGCCACGAACAGGTTGGCAGGCTGATCATACAGTTCCAACGGAGTGCCGATCTGCTGGACATGGCCCATGGACATACACACGATCCGGTCAGCCAGGGTCAGCGCCTCGGTCTGGTCGTGGGTGACGTAGAGCATGGTGGCGCCCAAACGCTTGTGCAGCAGCAGAATCTCCCGGCGGGTGGCGCTGCGGAGCTTGGCGTCCAGGTTGGAAAGAGGCTCGTCAAACAGGAACAGCTGGGGGTTACGGACAATGCTTCGGCCCATGGCAACACGCTGGCGCTGACCGCCGGAGAGCTGAGAGGGCTTCTTGTTGAGCTGCTGGGTCAGACCCAGCACCTCAGCGGCAGCCAGAACCTTGGTATGAATCACATTGGGGTCTTCCTTCCTGAGGGTCAGGGAGAAGGCCATGTTTTCATAGATGGTCATATGACCGTACAGAGCGTAGTTCTGGAACACCATGGCGATGTCCCGGTCCTTGGCAGGGGCGTTGGTAACGTCCTTGCCGTTTAAGAGCATTTTGCCCCGGGTGATGTCCTCCAGACCCGCAACCATCCGTAACGTGGTGGACTTGCCGCAGCCGGAAGGGCCAACCAGAACGATCAGCTCGCCGTCCTTTACATCCAGGTTGAAGTCAAATACGGCCTGAACATCGTTGTCATAAACCTTCTCTAAATGCTGTAAACTCAGTTCTGCCATATTAGTCCACCCTCTCTACATTCAAATCGATGGTCGCCATATAGTCTGCCAGCTTCTTGCTGCTTACATAGCTGGTAATACCGGCAACGATGCAGCACAGACCGGACAGGGCCAGGCAGACCAAAACATAGGTATACTGACCGCCGCCCATGACGGGAGTCGCCACGCCGCTGATTTCCACGGTGGCGGCATGGGCCTTGGCAGGCAGGTAGAACATCCGGACAAACTGCATTGCGCCGATGATCAGCAGTGTCACGGTGAAGCCGCCCTTGCGGGTCTTGACCTCCTCGGAGGCCAGGAAGGCCGTCAGCAGGAACAGCAGGTTATACACCACGGAAGCGCCGATGACCCAGTTATAGTAGTAGGAGCCCACGTCGGACTGATAGATGCTGACAAAGTACAGGCAGTCCAGCACAATGGCAAGCAGGATCAGATTGGAAGATGTCTTGTCCTTGGTATAGCGCATACGGTCCAGCTTAATCTGGGTTACATCCTGAGTCTGCGTCATACAGCTGCCTCCTTTCCGGCGGTGATGAGAGCCTTCTCCTCGCCCATGACCTTGACCTTCCAGCAGACGTTGGCAATCAGCGCCACCACGGAGATCAGGGAAATAGCCGCAACCAGATAGTGAATATCCAGCAGGGAGGTGGACTCGGTATATTTGATAGAGGGCAGAGATTGAGACCACTTCAGCAGTGCTTCAAAATCCACCGTCGTCAGGAATTGCGTTTTAAAGGCGGAGATCTCAATGTGAGACCAAACGATTACGACAAGGGATGTAAGGCTGTAAAGACCCACAGCCACATAGTTGCCGATGTAGTATTTTCTGCGGACATTGGTATTGGTGAGATAAATCAGGCAGCTCATCAGGATCAGAGCAATGGCGGCATACAGGAACAGCTTATTGAAGGCCTGCATGTCATAGTAAAGAATGGAGCCCTCCACCAGAGTTGAAGTCAGGTCATCGGGGTCCAGCATGGTGAAATACAGAGCGTCATAGATGTCGGTAATCATGCCCAGACTGTAGATGAACCAAATGGCGGAGGCGATCACTGCCAGAAGACAGGCGATTTTTTGGAAACCCAACTGTTTTTTATACATAATGACCTCCCGCGTCAAGTGCCCCCCGGGGGAAAGCTCCCCCGGGAACGGGCAAATGAACAAATGTGGTAAAGGTTTCTCTTGTGCGGCGGCAGTGGCCGAAACCGAAGCCGCTGCGAAATTGAGGGAGCGGGGCCAGATGGCCCCGAAAGGGTCATGCTAAGGTTGCTTTCCCCGAAGGGGGTCAGAAATTACAGGCCGTTGTAGAATTCCACCAGCCGGTCATAAGCCTGCTGTCTCAGATCCAGGAAGGCCTGACCGTTCCAGCCGTTGGTAACCTTCGCGGCGGCGGAGGCGGCGTCCTTCACGCCCTCAGCGCCGTAGCCGGAGACGATCTGGTCAACGAAGATGTTGGCCTGGTCCTTGCCGGTGCCGAAGTTGGCGTTGCCCAGCTCGGTGAAGCCCTTGATCATGTCGTTTTC
>CAYRDE010000167.1:0-3966 GCA_964422935.1 uncultured Oscillospiraceae bacterium
TATGCTGGAAACCCCAGTTTTGTCTGACGCAAAACTGGGGTTTCTCGACGGTCTGTGCCTTCCCCAAATGGGAAGGCTTTTCTTTTTGAAAAATTATATATATTTTTTGCAGAGATACCTTGACAGATGAGGTATCTCATGTTAATATAGTGCCATAAGGAGGGATGCACATGTCAATCGCCGGTGATCTGATCCGGGGACATACCGACGCCATTATTCTGGCAAGGCTCCTGCGGGGTGACAGCTACGGCTACGAAATCAACAAGGTCATCTCTACTCTCTCTTCGGGACGATTTGAATTAAAGGAAGCCACCCTCTATACCGCCTTCAAGCGGCTGGAGGAATTGGGCTACATTGCCTCCTATTGGGGCAACGACGGCCCCGGGGCACGGCGGCGGTACTACACCATCACCGCCGCGGGAAAGGAAGCCTGCTACCGTCTGAAGGATGAGTGGAAGGAAACCAAGGAAATCATGGATAAACTACTGGAGTTGGAGGAATCAAAATGAAAGATCAGCTTGCCCAATATGTGGAGCTTCTCTTCGCCGGGGCTGCCGGAAGTGAGGATATCAAGCAGGAAATTTTACAGAACACCCTGGATCGCTACGACGATCTGATTGCAGAGGGCAAAACGCCCGAGGCCGCCTACCGGCTGGCAATCATCGGCATCGGGGACGTGAGCGAGATTCTGGGTACGTCCGGCGGCGCCGGCTATACGGTTCCCGGTGCTCAGGCTACTTCGGAACCTCCTAAGGGCGGCTATGACACCGGTACAAAAAAGCTGATGCGGGCTGTGGGCGTCGCCCTGTACATTCTCTGCCCCGTCCCCGTGATCGTCCTGGACGACCTCGGCATGACAACCCTTGGCATCAGTGGGCTGCTTGCCATGGTGGCGGTTGCCACGGCTCTGATGATCCTGGGGGCTTCCCGGAAGCGTCCTCAGAACGACAGCTTCCCTCCCCAGGAACCGGAATCCGAACTGAGCAGAAGCATTGGCAGTCTGATCTGGACCATTGGCCTTGCCGCCTACTTCATTCTCAGCTTTCTCACCGGCGCCTGGCACATCACCTGGGTGATCTTCCCCATGATCGGCGCTGTAAAGGGCCTTGTAAAAGCCATTCTCGATCTGAAGGAGGCAGAATAACATGAGACGAAACGCCATTATCCGCATCATCATCTGGAGCATTATTCTGGCCCTGCTGCTGGGTTTCCTGGTGGTAGGTCTGGGCTTTGGGTCCCTTTCCCGTGCCCGCAGGGTACTGAGAGGCAACGCCATTGCTGCCACTGCTTACCCCGCCGCTCTTTTGGAAAGTGAGGACACAAGCCTGAATTCCGGCACCAATACCGCGAAGTGGAGCATCGACGTTTACAGCACTCCCAACGACCAGAGCCAGGTTCTGGGCACGATCAAGCTGGGTGAGGATGTGACCATAGAGCGGACCGACACCATCAACGGTCAGCAATGGTCCTATATCAGCAGTCCTGTGGCAGGGTGGGTCATGGAAGAAAGCCAAAGCGTATCCACCGATGGGGAAAGCCCTCTTCTCTCCACCCTTTCCCCCGGCTCCTATCTCGCAAAGGACAATGTTAATATTCGGAAAACCCCCAGCATGTCCAGCGAAACCGTGGGTGTGCTGAACAATGGGGAAACTGCCGTGGTTGAAAAGGTTGAAACCACCTATGGCCGTTCATGGGCCTATCTCAGCAGCCCCGTTGCCGGTTGGGTCGTTGCAGAATATCTGAACGTTCCGGATTTCTACAGCGTCTCTGCCGATTGGGTCCGGGAAATCAGTGTGGACTGGGCCTCCGGTGAAATTACCATCAAGGCCGCGGAAGTTTCCGAAATCAGCTTCTATGAATCCGGCGGCACCGGCAAGCATCCCATGACCTGGAAGCTGAAAGACAGCAAGCTGGACATTGATTACAGCGAAGAGAAGCTTACCCTTGGCGTATTGGAGGATAAGGACCTGACCATTCTGGTGCCAAAGGATTGGACCTGCGACGAATTGGAGCTGGACACCGCCTCCACGGCCCTTCAGGTTTCCAATCTCACCGTCCGGGAGGTAGATGTGGACAGCGCCAGCGGTATCTGCCGTTTCCGGAACTGTAACATTGGGGATCTGGATGTGGATACTTCCTCCGGAGATGTATTCCTGGAAGGAACCCTCAATACCCTGGACTTTGACGCCGCCTCCGCTAAGTTTACCGGGGTTCTCAGCAACACCCCCAGTCGGATCGTGGTGGACTCCATGTCCGGAGATCTGGATCTGACACTGCCCGAGGATACAGGGTTTACCGTAAAGATGGACGGCATGAGCAACGGCTTTACCTCCGACTTCCCCACCACAGCCCGCAACGGCAGCCACATCTGTGGCGACGGGCGGTGTCTGATCGAGATGGACGGCATGAGCAGTGATGTGGTTATTCGCAAAGGTGACAGTCTCCCAGTCACTGAGGCCCTCCCCACGGAAAGCTCTGAGCCGAAATCGCTTCTGCCCTCTGAGGCTCCCACCGCACCGGAAGCACCTACTGCCCCGGAAGCGCCTACCGCTCCCTAAACGCAACGGCCCTCTCAGTCAGCCTTCGGCTGCCAGCTCTCCCGAAGGGAGAGCCAAGGGCGTGCTCCAGGCAGGTCAGAGAGTGGGTTACCCACTTGGCTCCCCCTCTGGGGGAGCTGTCACGGCACCTTAGTGCCGTGACTGAGAGGGCCTTTCCCATAAAAAAGGATCTGCTGCAAAACTGAACCGCAGCAGATCCTTTTTAAAACTCACCTGCATCATACATCACCGCAGACAGGGCGCACAGGGGCGCCGTCTCACAGCGGAGAATCCGCTTGCCCAGGGTGCATACCTGCCACCCTGCTGCCCTTCCCTGCTCCACCTCTGTTTCTTCCAGGCCCCCCTCCGGGCCGGTGAGAAGACTGACGGTTTGGTAGGCTTCCCTGGACAGGGCCATTTTCAGGGTCAGGGCCTGTTCATTTTCATAGAACAGCAGGGTCTTATCTGCCTTCGCCCCTCGCTCCAGAGCCTCCCGAAGGGTCCCCAACACGATTACCTGCGGAATTCTCCCACGACCGGACTGCTCGGCGGCAGATTGGGCAATCTTCTGCCACCGGTCCAGCTTCTTTCGAAGGCTCTTTTCATCCGGCCTGGAGACACACCGGGCAGAGGGAAAGGCTACGATCTCTGACGCACCCAGCTCCGTGGCCTTTTGAATGACATGCTCCAGCTTGTCCGCCTTGGGAAAGGCCATATAGACAGTGACGAAGACCCCCGCCTCAGATTGGGAGGGGCGGCGCTCCAGCACTGTCACACCATCCCCTGTAATCCGGCACAGAGCTTCCCTGCCCTGTCCGTCACAGAGGAGGACCTGCTCTCCCTCTTTCAGGCGCAGTACCTTTCTGTGCTGTTCGTTCTCTCCGGTTAGGGTGATATAGTCGCCGTTCAAGTCCTGGGGGGTAACAAAAAATCGTACCATGGGGATTCCTCCGTTGTGGGTATTGTGCAGGGAAAATGAATTGATGGCTGTATTATAGGCCAGAAGCGTGTAGATGTCAACATTGTCTGGGGCTGGGGTAAAAGTCAGTTTTCTGGAATAAAGAACATGGCTTCTGGACGGAAGCGGTTCTTTTGCGTTTATCATCCAACCGATTCCCTGCGAGAGAGAGGACTCGATTGCCTTTTGCCTGGGGCAAAAGTATGGTTGCAGCCAGTTTTTGAACTGGCTGCCGGGACTGTCCTTTTCGGCAACGGACATTCTCCGATTTGATCCACATTCCTACGGAATGCGTCTCAAATCAAAGGGACTCTCCCACGGGCTAAAAACAGTCCACCGGACTGTTTTTACGGAAGCGTTCACTTCCGCCGCCCTTTCGAGTCCGAATCTCTCGCATCAAAAAAGCCAAGCCCAGCGGGCTTGGCTTTTTTGGTGCGAGAGAGGGGACTCGAACCCCCACGGCGTAACCAC
>CAYRDE010000168.1:0-3897 GCA_964422935.1 uncultured Oscillospiraceae bacterium
TTTTCATTCATTGTGGTGCGTCGAAAAACGCATGGAAGTTTTTCGACGGCCTGAAATCTCCGGCTTTTTAATAAAGCCGGAGATTTCCCTGTTCCCAGAGAGTATTCTATTCGGACAAGTACAAATTCAGTACCCGCAGCGCTGTCTGTGCCGCCTCCTGGGGGGTGATTCTGCCGTTGCAGCAGCTCTCCATCTGCTCCATGACAATCTCCCGGATGGTCTGATCCGTCAGCGCCGGGGTGGTCAGAGCGTCAACCCAGTCCTTCAGCATCTGACGCCGTGGGGCATCGGGATAGAGATTGTAGAAGACCAGCACATTGTCGTTTTCATCGGTGGAACTGAAGCCGCCGCCCACCTCCTTGTCCTCTTCAATCTGCCGGGCAAGAACCTCCCTGTTCACCGGGAAGCTGCCGGATTGGCTCTGAATCTGGTCACTGAGCAGGAAGGCCAGGAAGGCTTCCGCCCCAGCCTGCTCTTCGCTGGTGTTCAGGATCCCCAGGACGTGCTTGGGCAGGAAGATCCCCTCTGCCTGTATGCTCAGGGGCATGACTTCGTAGCCCTCCAGATCCTGATCTCCTGCCAGAGCCCAGGTCCAGCCCTCCATTCCCTCCGGGGTTCCGGCGCTGCATCCGCTGCCCTTAAGGACTTCCTTTGCACCCCTCAGGGAGGTAACTTCTCCTGTGCGGTAGTCGATCTCCACCCCCTGGAACCGTGCCCGGTAGTCTTCGTCCATGGCAAACAACGCTTTCATGGCCCCATAGTATTGCATCAGCTTGCTTTCATCCAGGGTCCCGTCGCTCTTGCGCCAGGCGGCAGAGCAGCTGTCATAGAAGGTGTCGGCCATGGCTGCGGCGTCCATAGCAAACAATGCACTCTTCGCCTGGAGGTTGCGCTCCCTCGCCTGCCCCACGACACTGACCAGGGAGCTCGTATCATGAATCCGGGAAACCAGATCTTCGGGGCCGTAAATGGCGGGAATGGCAAAGGCGGTGGGCAGGGCACAGACCTTTCCTTCGGAGGCAAAGCAGTTCGTCACCTGGATCACCAGGGGCACACTATTCCCCACCACATTCCCCAGATCCAGCAGGATCCCCTTTTCCAGGAAGCGCTGGAGGGGCAGCCCGTCCAGGCTCAGAATGTCCGGACCGTCCCCTGAGAGGATCCGGGTATTCAGTGCTTTCACTGCGTCTGCTTCCGTGATTCCCTCCCCTCCGGTGACGCCGATCTCCAGATCCACGGCAATGTTGGGATTTGCTTTCTGGAAGAGAGATGCCGCCTGCCGCAGGATTTCATCCTCCCGGAGGCTGTAAAGCCGAAGGGTGATTTCCGACTCCGTGGGCATATTTTCGTCATAGACGTAATGGCAAAGTATCTTTTTTTCATTATAAGCCAGAATATAGAAGCTGTTGTCCTCCCCGTCTGTCATGGCCTTTGGAGAGAAGCTAGGCTCTCCCAGGGAGGTTCTGTCTCCGTCAATCAGTTCCTCGGTAACGCTGCCTCCGGGAGCAAAGCTGTAGAGTCCTTCCTCCGTGGTGAAGAACAGATAACCCTCCGGATTCTTCCATAATGTGGTCTTCTTTTCGCTGCTGCCGTCATAGGCGGCAATGGAGCGGAGCATCTGATCTCCGGCGGGATCAGCCAGGACCGTAACCCTCCCCTCCCCATATACAAGCCCCGCTTCCGCCCCAAGCAGATAGGTGTCCTCTCCGGCGCAGCTTAGCAGGCCGCCGTAGATCCCCAGATTATTTTGATCCTCCCCAAAGTCCCCGGTCTTCGGGTCCAACTCCCGCAGTTGCTGGCACTGAATGACCGTCATGAGCCTGCCATCGGCGGTAAAATCGCAGGCAGTGATCAGGTTAAAATCCACGCTGTCCATATCCGGATAATGATTGGGGATCTACCCACAGGTTCCGGAGGGGTCTATCAGACACAGGTGGTGGGCCTCTATGGTCCAATCCTCCCGATATTTTGCGGTATAGCAGAAGATGCTCCCGTCGGATGCCAGGGCCAGAGCGCTCACCGCCCCGCTTTCCGTAATCTCATCCGGCACAGTCCCAGGTTCCCAGTTTCCCTCCGCCGTTATGGTATAGATCTTCATGGAATTATTTTCCCCCCAGGCGGCAAAGCGAAGGTAGCCGCTATTGAGCATCACCAGATCCAGAGGGTAGGCGGTTTCCGGAATCGGAACGTCCTGCTCCACATACCGCCCCATGGTTCTGCCAGTTGGCAGTGCCTCCTGGTCAGGGGCTGTGGGGATGCCCCCATCTGTCTTGCAGCCGGACAGGCAGCCCAGCAGAAGGACAAGCACCATTGTCAGGGACAGAATCTTCATTGCCGCATTCATAGATAGGCCCTCCTCGCAGATGATACCATAAGAATATCTCTTCTTTTTCTAAAAGTGTCTCTAATACTATTTCCTGATAAAACTATTAAGTTTTATCAGGAAGACACCGCCTGACGGCGTTGTCGTTTCCATGATTTTCGGGATAGAAAATCATGGAAACCCGTCTCATTATGATCTTCATATAAAAAACTTCAATTCTGCGAATTAAAGTTTTTTATTGAATATCAGTATAAAGCACCTCGAAACGAAATGCCCCGGAGGGAAGCTTCCCTCCGGGCACATATGGGTTTATTCGGAAAGATACAGGTTCAGAGCCCGCAGGGCGTTCTTTGCCGCCTCCTCCGGAGTGTAGCGGCCCTCCAGGCACCATTTGGCCTGCTCAATCACCGCATTTCGAATGGTCTGATCTGTTAGAGCTGGGGTGGTCAGAGCCTCCGCCCAGGTCTTCAGCCTTTGACGGCGCCGGGCGCTGGGGTAGAGACCGTCGTATTCTTCGTAGGTGCCGTCGTCGTTGCCGAAGCTGCCGCTGGAATAGGATTCCTTGTCCTCGGCGATCTGGTTCTGGAGGGCCGCCAGGTTCACCGGGAAGCCGGTGGCATATTCCTGGGTCTGCACCTGCTCTCCCAGCATGAAGACCAGGAAGTCTTCCGCCGCTGCCTTGTTCTCCGTGGTACCCAGAATGCCCATGACCCGCTTGGGAAGGAAGGTGTTGGATGCCTGGACGCCGAGAGGCAGAACCTCATAGCCATCTAGCTTCTGGTCGCCCATGAGGGAGGTCTCCCACCAGCGCATACCGGCGAGGATTCCCACGTTACAGCCGGTGCCCCGGCATACCTGGATGGCGCTGTTCAGGTAGGTCATATAGCCGGGGGCGTACTCCCACTCGTTGAAACGGCTCATCTCGTCCCCCAGGGAGGCCCGGTAGTCCGCGTCCAGGTCGTAGAGGGTCTTCATGCCGGTATAGTATTCCGTCAGCTTCCCCTCGTCCAGGGTGCCGTCAGGCTTTTTCCATGCGGCGGAGCAGCTGTCATAGAGGTTATCCGCCATTTCCACCGGGTTCACGGCGTGGAGGGCGTTGCTTCCCTTGGGGTTCCTCTCCTTGGAGGCGATCACAGCCTGAATCAGGGAGTCCATATCGTGGATCTGGGAGACAATATCCTCCGGGCCGTAGATGGCGGGAAGGGTAAAGCCTGTGGGCATGGCGTACACCGTGCCGTCCTGGGCGTAGCAGTTCGTTACGTTGGTCAGAAGCTCGCCGCACCGGGCGATGACACTGGAGAGGTCAGTAAGGATTCCCTTTTCCAGGAAGCTATTCAGGGGCAGGCCGTCCAAATTGATTACGTCCGGGCCGGTGCCTGCCAGGATCTGGGTGTTCAAAGCCTTGATGGCGTCGGCTTCCGTGATGCCGTCCTCTCCGGTCATGCCGATTTCCAGATCGACGGCGTAGTCCTGGTGATCCTTCTGGAACAGGGACACCGCCTGCTGCAAGGTATCGTCGCTTTTCAGGCTGTAGATCCGGAGGGTTTTGTCCGGCTCGGTGGGGACGTTTTCGT
>CAYRDE010000169.1:0-3879 GCA_964422935.1 uncultured Oscillospiraceae bacterium
CGATGATCAGGGCCTTACAGTGGCCGATGTGAAGATATCCGTTGGGCTCCGGCGGGAACCGGGTGTGGACGGTCTGACCGGCATAGCGGCCGCCCTCGGCGATGTCCTCATCGATGAAGGCGTGGATGAAGTTTTTGCTTTCGGTGATCTCAGCCATAGATATACATCCTCTCTTCTGTACACAGTTTTCCTAAGTTTAGGTCATTATAAACCATTCGGAACGGATTTGCAACAGAAAATCCCGCCAGAATCAGGGCGGGAACAATTCAAATGTGTGTGAAAAATGAACGAAGAGCACCAGATTGTGAAAAATAAGAAAACTTTTAAGAAATCTTAAAATTATGGTTGTCAATTGACGCAACTTATATTAAAATAGGAAAGGATAAACAAAGGAGTGAAAGAAATGAACGAGATCAAATACAAGCGCATTCTGCTGAAGCTCAGCGGAGAGGCCTTGGGTGAGAATATTCCCGGCAACGGCGCCATGGGTCTGGACTTCCAGAAGATCCATGCTGTGTGCGATGTAATCCGGCAGTGCCATGATTTGGGTGTCCAGATCGGTCTGGTGATTGGCGGCGGCAATTTCTGGCGGGGCGTGAAGAACGGCAGTGGTAAAATGCAGCGCTCCCACGGCGATGCCATGGGAATGCTGGCTACGGTGATGAATGCCATTGCGGTGGCGGATGTGCTGGGGCAGCACGGCATGGATGCCAGGGTCCTCAGCGCCGTGGAGATGAACAAGTTCACGGAGTATTTTACCCGGGACCGGGCTGACCGCTACTTAAACGAGGGCAAGGTGGTTGTCTTTGCCGCCGGTACCGGAAACCCCTACTTTTCTACAGACACCGGCGCGGTTCTGCGGGGCGTGGAAATTGAGGCGGATGCCATCCTGATGGCAAAGAACATCGACGCCATCTATTCTGCTGACCCCCATAAGGACCCCACGGCTGTTCGCTACAGCAAGCTCACCTATGACAAGGTACTGGCAGACCATTTGAAGGCTACGGATTCCACCGCCATGACCCTGGCAATGGACAACAATATGCCTATGGTATGCTTTGCCCTGAACCCCCCTGAAAATATCATCCGCGTGGTACGCGGCGAAGAAATCGGTACGACCGTAACTATCTAAGGAGGAGAAAACGATGGCTGTTGATTTTAAGGATTTTGAAAAGAGAATGGGAAAGGCCCTGGACCATCTGGACGAGGAATTCGGCGCGGTCCGTGCCGGTCGTGCCAATGCCAAGGTGCTGGACCGGATCACTGTGGAATACTATGGAAGTGAGACGCCGCTCAACGGTGTCGCCACCATCTCCACTCCCGATGCCCGTACCCTGGTGATTCAGCCCTGGGACACCAAGCTCTTAAAAGACATTCAGAAGGCCATTCAGGTCTCTGACCTGGGCATCAACCCCCAGAATGACGGACGTGTGATTCGGCTGGTATTCCCTCAGCTGACGGAGGAGCGCCGTAAGGATCTGGTCAAGCAGGTCAGAAAGCTGTCTGAGGAAGCCAAGGTTGCCATGCGGAACATCCGCCGGGACGGCATGGACTATGTGAAGAAGCTAAAGAAGAACAGTGAGATCACCGAGGACGACCAGAAGAAGGCGGAGAAGGACCTCCAGGACCTGCTGGATAAGATGATTAAGAAGGCCGACGCAGCCCTGGCTGCCAAGGAAAAGGAACTGATGAGCCTGTAAAGGCAATATATCCGCAGATCATAGGGAGGGGCTTGCCCCTCCCTATGCGCAAGAATATTATTGATTGGAAAAGAGGTGCTTTATGGCACTTTCTGAAAACTTAACGCCTCCGACTCACATTGCCATTATCATGGATGGCAACGGTCGCTGGGCAAAGCAGCGGGGACTGCCCCGCACCGCCGGACACGCTGCCGGAGCGGAGGCCTTCCGGCGGATCGCAAATTATTGCCGAACCATCGGCGTCCGGTATCTGACGGTATATGCCTTTTCTACGGAGAACTGGAAGCGTTCCGCAGATGAAATCGCGGGCATTATGAAGCTGCTTCGCCGATACCTGGAGGAGGCCCTTCGGGATATGGAAAAGAACCGGGTTTGTTTCCGCTTCTTTGGCGATCTGACAAAGCTCAGTCCGGAGCTGCAAAAGCTGTGCGCCGATGCCCAAATCCGGTCTCAGGATTATGATGTGCAGGTCAACTTCTGCTTAAACTATGGAGGCCGGGACGAGATCGTCCGCGCTTCCCGGCGTTTCGCGGAGGATGTGGCGGCGGGAAAATACCGCCCGGAGGAGCTGACGGAGGATCTGTTTTCTACATACCTCTATTCTAAGGATGTACCAGACCCGGAGCTGATTATTCGCCCCTCCGGGGAAAAACGTACCAGCAACTTCCTGCCGTGGCAGTCCGCCTATTCGGAATATGTATTTATGAATGTCTTATGGCCCGATTTCTCTCCGGAGCATCTGGATCAGGCCATTGCAGAATATCATCGGCGAAATCGCCGCTTTGGAGGGACATAGAAACAATGAAGACCCGTATTATTTCCGCGGCGGTGTTGGTGCCGGTACTGTTCATTATCCTTTTGGCTGCACCTGAGATTCTGGCGGCAGTGGTTTTGGGAATGCTGCTTGCCATTGCCGCCTATGAGCTGCTCTATCGCACAGGACTTGTCAAGCAGACGCGTCTGGTGAGCTACTCCGCTGTCATGGCCTTTGCCATGTCCATGTGGAGCTATTGGGGAGCGGCAAGAGCCTATTTTTTGCTGCTGCTTATGATTTTCTTTGGACTGATGTTCATGGAAATGATGCTCGACCACATTAAGGTGCATTTTGAGACTGTGGGCATGTGCTTCGTGGCGGGCGTTATCATACCGTATATGCTCAGCGCCCTGATCCGGATTCTGATGCTGAGCTACGGTCGGTATGTGATTCTGATTCCCTTTGTGGTGGCCTTCACCTCCGATGCGGGAGCCTACTTCGTGGGCCTGAAATTCGGCAAGCATAAGCTGGCCCCTGTGGTCAGCCCCAACAAAACCATTGAGGGTGTTCTGGGTGGCATGGCCTCAGCGACGGTCTGTATGCTGATTTATGCCTTTATTCTGGACCTGCCTCTGAGATGCAATGTAAGCTATGGCTTCGCCCTCCTGTATGGCCTGATTGGCTCCCTTACGGGTACCTTCGGGGATCTGTGCTTCTCCGTAATCAAACGGCAGACCGGCATTAAGGACTATGGCAATCTGATTCCCGGTCACGGTGGCGTGCTGGACCGGTTTGACTCCATGACATTGGTGGCGCCTCTGATGGAAGTGCTGATTTTGCTGATGCCCATTATTATTTCGTAAAGGAACATCATATGGTACATTGTGTAAGCATTCTCGGTTCCACCGGCTCCATTGGCAGACAGACACTGGATGTTATCAGCCGCCTGCCGGAGATCAGGGTGGCGGCACTGACCGCCGGAACCAATGTAGAGCGGATGGAGGAGCAGTGCCGTGCCTTTCATCCCCGGCTGGCGGTGATGGCTTCGGAGGAAGGGGCAAAAGAACTCTCTTCGAAGATTGAAGACCTGGATATTCGGGTATCCTGGGGAGAGGAAGGTCTGCTGGAAGCAGCCACTGTGGAAGAGGCCGACTGTGTGATCACCGCCGTGGTGGGCATGGTGGGGTTAAAGCCGACCTTGGCTGCCATCCGGGCGAAAAAGCGGATTGGCCTTGCCAATAAAGAGACACTGGTCTGCGCCGGAGAGCTGGTCATGGCAGAGGCGGAGAAATACGGGGCGGAGATCGTTCCGGTGGACTCTGAGCATTCCGCCATCTTCCAGTGCCTCATGGGAAGCGGCGACCGGCGGGAGGTCAAGCGGCTGATTTTGACCTGTTCCGGAGGGCCCTTCTTCGGAAAGACAGC
>CAYRDE010000170.1:0-3855 GCA_964422935.1 uncultured Oscillospiraceae bacterium
GGCAGGTTTCATCGGTGTCGATGATCTTGCCGTAGGGCACCAGACCCAGCTTGATGAGAGCCTGGAAGCCGTTGCAGATGCCGCACATCAGACCGTCCCGGTTATTCAGCAGTTCCGTGACGCCTTCCTTTACCGCAGCATTGCGGAAGAAGGCGGTGATGAACTTGCCGGAGCCGTCCGGTTCGTCGCCGCCGGAGAAGCCGCCGGGGATGAAGACCATTTGAGCGGTCTTCAGAGAGTCGGCGAAGCGCTCCACACTCCGGGCAATGCCGTCGGCGGACAGGTTGTTGATGACCAGAATTTCCGGCTCTGCCCCGGCATCCCGGACAGCCTTGGCGGAGTCATACTCGCAGTTGGTGCCGGGGAAGGCGGGAATGAGCACCTTGGGCCTTGCGGCCTTTACAGCAGGGGCCTTCCGGGTTTTGGCCTCATAGGAGAAAGCCTCCATGGGCTGCTCTACGGTGGGAATGTTGCAGCTGTAGACGGATTCCAGCTTTCCTTCATAGGCATTCAGCAGAGCATCCTGGGTCAGCACCTCACCGCCGTAGGAGAAGCTGCCGTCCGTGGTGACACCGATGACCTTGCCCACGGTGCCCTCCGCCATTTCCAGGACGAAGGAGGCGTAGCTGTAGCCGAACAGCTCTTCCATGGAGAGGTTTTCCAGAGCGGCGCCCAGGCCATTTCCGAAGCCCATCTTCATAACCGCTTCCGCCACGCCGCCCATGCCGGGAGTATAGGCAGCCACGGCCTTCCCGGTACGCAGAAGCTCTGTGACGGTCTGGAAGTTCCGGAGCAAAGCCTCGGTTTCCGGCAGACCGTTCTCATCATAGGCGGTGGTCAGCAGGCAGATGGTATGACCGGCGGCCTTGAATTCAGGAGAGACAACGTCAGTGGTCTTGCCGGTGGTGACAGCGAAGGAAACCAGGGTGGGAGGTACGTCCAAATCTTCGAAGGAGCCGGACATGGAGTCCTTGCCGCCGATGGCGCCGATGCCCAGATTCATCTGGGCCTTGAAAGCGCCCAGCAATGCCGCCATAGGCTTGCCCCAGCGGGCCGGGTCCTTGCCCAGACGCTCAAAGTATTCCTGGAAGGTCAGATAGGTGTCCTCGAAAGAAGCGCCGGAGGCAATCAGCTTACACACGGACTCCACAACAGCCAGATACGCCCCGTGGTAGGGAGAGGCGGTGGTGATAAAGGGGTTATAGCCGAAGGCCATGAAGGAGCAATCATCGGTATGCTTTTTCTCCACGGAGATTTTCTGCACCATGGCCTGAATGGGCGTCAGCTGTTTTTTTCCACCGAAGGGCATGAGAACGGTGCCCGCACCGATGGTGGAGTCGAAGCGCTCAGAAAGTCCACGCTTGGAGCAGGTATTCAGGTCGGTAGCCACCGCCATCACATTCTCGGTAAAGGAGCCGGAAATGGTCTTGCGGTAGTCCTGGGCCTTGGGAGCGGTGACGGTGATGTGCTTGTCCGCACCGTTGGAATTCAGGAAATCCCGGCTGATGTCGCAGATGGTCTTCCCGTTCCAGTGCATTTTAAGGCGGGCTTCCTCGGTGACAGTGGCGACGGGAACGGCGTTCAGGTTCTCCATGGATGCCAGCTCCAGGAATCGGGCCACATCCTTCGCCTCCACCACCACAGCCATACGCTCCTGGGATTCGGAGATTGCCAGCTCCGTACCGTCCAGACCCTCGTACTTCTTGGGGACCTTGTTCAGATCGATGGTCAGACCGTCAGCTAGCTCACCGATGGCAACGGATACACCGCCCGCGCCGAAGTCGTTGCAGCGCTTGATGAGACGGGAGGCCTCAGAATTCCGGAAGAGACGCTGGAGCTTCCGCTCCTCAGGGGCGTTGCCCTTCTGGACCTCGGAGCCGCAGGTCTCCACGGAATGGCTGGTGTGGGCCTTGGAGGAGCCGGTAGCGCCGCCGATGCCATCCCGACCGGTATTACCGCCCAAAAGAATCACCACATCACCGGGGTCCGGACGCTCCCGGCGGACGTTTTCGGCAGGAGTGGCGGCAATGACAGCGCCAATCTCCATCCGTTTGGCGGCATAGCCGGGATGATAGATTTCATCTACAATACCGGTGGCAAGGCCAATCTGGTTACCATAGGAGGAGTAACCGGCGGCAGCGGTGGTGACGATCTTCCGCTGGGGCAGCTTGCCGGGAATGGTCTGATCCACGGGGGTCAGAGGGTCGGCGGCGCCGGTAACACGCATAGCGCCATAGACATAGCTTCTTCCGGACAGGGGGTCCCGGATGGCGCCGCCGATGCAGGTGGCAGCGCCGCCGAAGGGCTCAATCTCCGTGGGATGGTTGTGGGTTTCGTTCTTGAACAGCAGCAGCCAGGGCTCCGTGACGCCGTCCACGGTGACGTCAATCTTTACGGTGCAGGCGTTGATCTCCTCGCTCTCGTCCAGCTTGGAAAGCTGACCACAGGAGCGGAGATGCTTGACGGCAATGGTAGCCAGGTCCATCAGGCAGATGGGCTTCTGCTCCCGACCCAAAGCAGCGCGGGTGGCAAGGTATTCGTCATAGGTTTTCTGGAGCAGGGCGTCCTCAAAACGGACATCGTCAATGATGGTGCCGAAGGTGGTGTGGCGGCAATGGTCGGACCAATAGGTGTCGATCATCCGAATCTCGGTGATGGTGGGGTTCCGCTTTTCCTTCCGGAAATATTCCTGACAAAAGGTGATATCATCCAGATCCATGGCAAGACCGTACTGGCGGATGAAATCCTCCAGTTCCTCCCGGGTCAAAGCGGTAAAGCCATCCAATGTGGCGACTTCTGTGGGAATCTCATAGCGGATCACCAGCGTTTCAGGAAGCTCCAGAGAGGCTTCCCGACATTCCACCGGGTTAATGACGTATTTCTTAAATTCCCGGATCTCCTCTTCACTCAGGGCACCGTACAGGGCATAGACCTTGGCGGCACGGATCAGGGGCCGCTCACCCTGGGAGATGATCTGGATGCACTGGGCGGCGGAATCCGCCCGCTGATCGAACTGACCGGGGAGGGATTCCACGGCGAAGACATAAGCGCCGGGTACCTGAATGTCGGAAGAAGCCACGTCCAGCTGAGGCTCGGAGAAGACGGTCTTCACGGCGTAGTCAAACAACTCACCCGTGATGTTCTCCGCGTCATAGCGGTTGAACAGACGGATATTCTCCAGGGCAGTAATGCCCAGAAGATTCCTGGCCTCGCTGAGCAGGCCCTGGGCCTCGTTTTGAAGGCCTTCTTTCTTTTCTACAAATACGCGATAAACCATGGGGTTTGATCCTCCTAGCTTTGTTCTTATCGTGCCTGCAATGCTCGCTGACCAATGTCAGACCGGCGATAGGCATTCTCAAAAGTAACGCCGTCAGAAAGACGGTAGGCCTCCCGGATGGCATCCTCCAGGGTATCCGCCACGGCAGTGGTGCCGGTGACCCGACCGCCGGAGGTGATGAGGGTATCCCCATCCAGCTTAGCCCCTGCCACATAGGTGTGGGCGGCGGCTTCCTCGGTCATGGTGATGGGGAAGCCCTTCTTGTAGGAGACAGGATAGCCGTTGGATGCCTGAATGACACAGCAGGCGTATTTATCCGCGAACTTCACTTCCGTGTCGGCCAGGGTGCCGTTGGTGGTCGCCTGCATGACGGTGAGCAGATCGCTTTCCAGCAGGGGCAGCACCACCTGGGTCTCCGGGTCGCCGAAGCGGCAGTTGTACTCGATGACTTTGGGGCCGTCCGGCGTCAGCATCAGCCCGAAGTAGAGGCAGCCCTTGAAGGGGCACCCCTCCGCCCGCATGGCGGCCAGGGTGGGCAGGAAGATGGACTCCATGCAGACGGCGGCGGTCTCCGGCGT
>CAYRDE010000171.1:0-3829 GCA_964422935.1 uncultured Oscillospiraceae bacterium
GAATCTTTTGCCCCAGCCGTGCAGTTTGAAAAGTGGGAAATACATCCAGTATTCCTCCACTTTCCAAACTTTCGTCTGAGCCAAAATCTTCTGCTGTCAGCTCTTGCCGATTTAATCAGAGTTTCCCTAATAAAATGACACATTTTGATGCAGATGTCAAATAAACTTTTTCTTAAGATTGCATTTCTTTCAGAATTTCGATCTCCTTTTTGTATCCGGGCAGCTCATTGGGAGTCTCCAGAATCATGGGCTTTCCCCGCAAGGCCGGGTGATTGACAATCCTCCGGAAGGTTTCCAGTCCCAGACTTCCCTGCCCCAGGCATTCATGCCGGTCCTTGTGGCTGGCAAAGGGGTTTTTGGAGTCGTTCAGATGGAGGGCACAGAGCCTGTCCAATCCAATGACCCGGTCAAATTCCCTCAGCACCCCATCCAGGTCCCCCACAATGTCGTAGCCGCCGTCATATACATGACAGGTATCCAGGCAGACACCCACTTTATCGCTGCCTACGGCGTCCAGAATCTCCTTCAGCTCCTCAAAGCGCCCGCCGATCTCGCTGCCCTTGCCCGCCATGGTCTCCAGCAGCACCGTCACCGGATAGCCGTGGCCCAGGGCCTTCTTCAGCGCCTGGGCAATGTATTCAATTCCTCTGTCCACTCCCTGGCCCACATGGGAGCCGGGATGAAAGTTGTAGAAGCTTCCGGGCAGCGCCGCCACACGGCGCAGGTCGTCCTCCAGAATCCCGGCGGCGAAGGCTCTTGCCTCCTCCGTCTTGGTACATAAATTCATGGTATAGGCCCCATGGGCCACCAACGGACCAAAACCGTTTTCCCTCAGCATTGCGGCGGCTCTCTCCACATCCGCCGGGTCCTCCTTTTTCGCCTGACTGCCCCGGGGATTGCGGGTAAAGTAGGCGAAGGTATCCGCCCCGATGGAGAGTGCCGTGTTCACCATGGCGGCATATCCGCCGGAAGCCGATAAATGACAGCCAAAATACATGGATATTCCCCTTTTCTCTTTGCTTGCGGAAGATTTGCAGATAGTATATCATATCCCGTTCCAAAATGCAAATTCCGCCGTTGCCCCGGAGGGAAGGATATGCTATAATGAGCTTGCGAAAAGGGCCATTCTATCCTTTTGGGAGGCGGTTTCATGGGACACTCGGATAACCCCAGACTCAGAATCTTCTATCTTTTGGACTACCTGCAAAAAAACTCTCACCCGGAGCACCCGGTGAGAGCGTCGCAGCTGATTGATATGCTGCGTATGGAGCACGATATGGAATGCGACCGAAAGACCATCTACGCGGACATCAAAGCTCTGCAGGAATACGGAACAGACATTGTCTCCATCCCGGGGAAAAACGGCGGCTACTTCATCGCCTCCCGGAACTTCGATCTTCCGGAGGTGAAGCTTCTCATTGACGCCGTCCTGTCCAGCCGGTTTCTCACGGAGAAGAAGTCCCGGGAGCTGATCGAAAAGCTGTGCGCCCAGTGCAGCGTCTATGACGCCAATCTCATGCGCCGGGACATGCTGGTCAGCGGTCGGGTCAAAAGCATGAACGAAACCATCTATTATAATGTAGACGCCATTCAGGAGGCCATTGCCCAAAACCGGCAGATTCGCTTCCGCTACTTTGACTGGGATCTGAACCGGCAGCCCCGCTACCGGGACCGGGACTACCAGGCCAGCCCCTACGGCCTATGCCAGGACAACGAGAACTGCTATCTGCTGGCCTGGTCCCCCCGGCACGGCGTCACCAGCTACCGGGTGGACCGAATGAGCCAAATTCAGCTGGATTCCCAGCCCCGGATTCCCTGCCCGGAGCTGACGGGGGAGGCCCTTGTCACCCACGCCAATCAGCTTTTCCAGATGTATTCCGGGGAAACCACCGAGGTAAAGCTTCGCTTCCACCGCAGCCTCATCAACGTTGTCATTGACCGGTTCGGACGGGACACCATGCTGATCCCCGATGGAGAGGAACATTTCGTTTTTACCGTCCATGTGGCAGTGTCTCCGCTCTTCCTCAGCTGGGTTCTGGGCTTTGGTAGCAAGGCCAAAATTCTCTATCCCCAGAGCGTCATTGACGCCTGCCGGGACCTGTGCAAGGAGGTGCTGGCCCAGTACCAGGCTCCCGGGGAACCCACCGAATAGTGCCCCCTAAACCAGATGGAAGGAGCCGAATACATTCCCCCACACGATTTGGGAGCCTTCTGTGGTGTCCGCGTCCCGGAGGATGGACATGCAGTAGTGATAGTTCCCATCGTCCAAAATCACCGCCCGACCGATCCGGTCCCCCTCTTCTCCTGCCGAGGCCCAGACAAACTCGTGCCGGTTTGCGTTTTCCTCCTGGGTGGACAGAATGGTCAGGTTCTCCGCGTCATAGCCGCAGAGGGTCTGGACGGTGTCATGGAGGTCTCCCCCGTCTCTGATTTCAATGACGATCTCGTAGCCGTCGCACAGGTAAACCTGCTCGCTGGTACTCTCCATCACCGGCGCCACCACACCCTCCGGCAGCTCCACGGAAATCTGCCTGGGCTGTACGGAAGCAGGCTCCACATATTCGTCGGCAATGGTTTCCAAAGCTTCCTCCCTGCCGCAGCCGGCAAGCAGAAAGACCATCAATATCAGACCCATCCATTTTCTCACAGCGATCCCTCCCGAAAGGACTTTTTCCATGACAAAGC
The DNA here is from genome assembly GCA_964422935.1 of uncultured Oscillospiraceae bacterium. Lineage (GTDB taxonomy): Bacteria > Bacillota > Clostridia > Oscillospirales > Oscillospiraceae > Faecousia. The sequence goes on from CAYRDE010000171.1 coordinate 2,686, forward strand.
TTATCCTTCTTTACCTGCTTCTAATCAATGCGGTTTCCTTTCTTCTTATGCTGACGGACAAGCAGAAAGCAAGAAAAAAACTTTGGCGGATTCCCGAATCCACCCTGATGCTCTCCGCTCTTCTGGGGGGCAGCATCGGAAGCCTGGCAGGAATGTATCTTTTCCGGCACAAAACCCGCCATCTCAAATTCACCCTGGGAATTCCCCTGATCCTGGCCCTGCAAATCGGCCTGGGACTGTATCTCTTGTATTTAAACTTCTGACAAAGGAGAAAATTTCTATGGAACAAACTCTCAATCAGGCAGCCGATACCCTTCGTGGTCTTCTCAGAGAAAGGCCCCAGGTGGGCATCATTCTGGGCAGCGGCTTAGGCGGTCTTGCGGACAAGCTAATTAGCCCCGTGACCGTTCCCTATTCCCAGGTTCCCGGCATGAAGCTCAGCACCGCTCCCGGTCACGTGGGCCGGTTTGTGGCAGGGACCTTAGGCGGGAAATATGTGCTTTGTATGCAGGGCAGGCTCCATTACTACGAGGGCCACGCCATGGCGGACATTGTCTTTCCCGTCCGTCTGATGAAGCTGCTGGGCGTACAGGCTCTCATCGTCACCAATGCCTGCGGCGCCGTCAACCGGGACTTTGCCCCGGGGGATCTGTGCCTGATTACGGATCACATCAATTTCCTGGGCAATAATCCCATGATCGGTCCCAACCTGGATTCCTTCGGCCCACGGTTTTTCGACATGTCCCAGGCCTATGATCCCGGCCTGCGGGAGCTGGCCCTCCGCTGCGGCAAGGCACTGAACATCCCCCTGCGGCAGGGTGTATATCTTGCCTATTCCGGCCCCAGCTATGAGACCCCCGCAGAGATTCGGGCCTTCCGGGTGCTGGGAGCGGATCTGGTGGGTATGAGCACCGTTCCGGAGGTCATTGCCGCCCACCACTGCGGCCTGCCCACCCTTGCCATTTCCCTGGTCACAAACATGGCTGCCGGCGTAACGGAGCAGAAGCTCAGCGAGCAGGAGGTCATCGACACCGCCGCGGCCCGGGCGGAAACCCTCCAGTCCCTGGCAGAGGCCATCATTGCAAATATCTAAGGAAGCTCTGATTAAATCGGCAAGAGCTGGCAGCAAGAGATTTTGGCTCAA
>CAYRDE010000172.1:0-3809 GCA_964422935.1 uncultured Oscillospiraceae bacterium
GGTGGAAGCCGGGCTGGGAGAATTTCACCAAAGAGGAATTTGACGAAAAGCTGGACAGGGTGCTTACGGAAAGCCGCTGGATTATGGACGGCAACTTCCGGCGTACCCTCCCGAAACGGCTGGAAAAGAGCGACACCGTGATTTACCTGGACTTTTCCCGATGGGCCTGTTTGAGGGGCGTAGCCCATCGGGTACTGGCAAACTACGGCAAGGTGCGTCCGGATATGGGCGCTGGATGCCCGGAGCGGTTTGACTGGGAATTTATCAAGTGGATCTGGAACTTTAACCGGGAGAATCGGAAGCCGAATTACGACATGCTGTCCCGGGCAAGAAATGTGAAAACCGTCATTCTGAAAAACCGGCGGGAAGTGAAGGCGTTTTTGGAGACGCTTTGAGCGAAGGACTTCGCCTGAAACAGCATCATGCAGGAACCGGAATAGGGCTCCTGCATGATGCTTTCTTACATGGGCGGCACGGCAAGCTCCGTCCCGTCAGGGAATATGAGGTGATCGACCTTGGTTAAATCGATGGTGGACGCCGCTTTGAAGGTGCTGAAAGCCACTTTATCCACAGTCCGTCCGCAGCCGCTGTTGGAAAGAAGAATCTGGCTGCCGTCCTTCATAATGACGGAAATCTCTGTATCCGCTTCTTCCAACGCCCGGTGATCCTGGGCAACCGCCCCCTGGGGGTGCAGGACAAAGGAGGTTAATGAGAAATACTCATAAAGGAGGTCCATATCGCCGGAGGCGTCCGTGGCGTAGCCGGCCAGGTGTTTCAGTGTCACCGGCTCGTGGATGAGTTCCACGCCGTCTTCATAGACCGGAATGGAATCGCCTTCCGGTTCGGTATAAAGTGCATCGGCAATCACCGCAACTGTTTTCTCGTCAACGCCGGGCATGGGCAGGATGGTTTTGTCCGCAAGCTGTACATAGGCCACCTGATCCAGATCGATGGGATTCTCAAAATCGCCACGGCCCCAGCATTCCAGCGCGGAGCCATCCAGCATAACGACATAGGAGGGCTGGCCCGTAAAGGAGAGGAAGTCCCCGCTTCCTTTTTCGCTGGTCAGGTCAATGCCCAGAGAGCGAAGCTTGACCGATGTAACCTGTAAATCCTCAAAGGCGTCTGTTCCGTCTAGATACCAGCCGACGCAGGCTTTGGCGGTGATGGGCTGGGAAAGCAGCTCAACCTCACGGGTATCCGCCTGGCTCAGAGGAATGTCGAACTCCCAGGCACCCTCGGTCAGCATGGTTTCCATGCTTTCCATTTTATTGAAGTCAAAGTAGCTGAAATACAGATCCTCCCAGTAAACCGGGATTATAGACCCTTCCGGGTAAGGCAGGCTGCCATCCTCCGGATAATCATACTTGCTGGTGTAGTCGGAAAGGATAAAGTGGCAGGTGTTCAGCTTCCCGTCTCCATCTTCCACGCAGCGTCCATAAAGATTGTTGCCGGCGCCAATTCCCCCGGTGTTATCCTCCGGGTCTGTCAGAGCCACGCCCTCCGGGGCGGTGACACGCAGAACGATTTTGTAACCATATCCATCGGTAAAGGCGGATACGGGTTCAATCTTGTAGCCGTTTATCTCCTGTCCAGCGGGAACGGAGTCGTCGGGCAGCGTTTCCCAGCCGTCTATCAGCTTTGGCTCCAGGGAGAAGTCGATGGCATCGGCAACCTGCTCCAACTGATGCTTTGTCACCATATCGAATTTGGCTACAGGAACCCCGTCTTCTTTCTCTTCATACATTTTGTGAATGGTATTGAGCTGCAGGGATGCGGTATGGCCTGGCATATCGCAGAAAATCCAAGCGGAAGCGGATTCCTCAGAGCGAAGAATCAGAACCTTGTCGCCGGATGCGGTGGTATAGTTCCATTCCTCCCACTCCGCCTCGGTCAGAACGGCGGTATCGGGAATGAAGCAGTCCTTGGGGCGGTAATACAGATAGCCGCTGGTCTTTTCAAAATCCGTGCCGTTTTCACCGGGAATCACAATGGAGAAATCCACGTCCAGATTGCCGTTTTCATAGTAAGCGGCGTGTCTGACATTCATCCGGGCTTCGCTGTTGGAATTGAGTACATTTTCCATGCCCAGCGCCCGGAACAGCAGCTTGCTGGTCTTGAACCCTATGGGCTTGCCCCGGAGCTTCAGATCGTACTTTGTCAATATTTCGTCCAGTTTATCCTTCTGCTCCTGAGAATACAGGCCATATCCTTTATATTCCTCCGGGAATTCCGGCTCCTTGCCCCAGACTGCTTTCTGAATCGCTCCGTCAGGGTCGAAGCTTTCGCAGAAATCGTACCATTCCCGGGCGGCCTTGGAAGCGGGACTTCCCCTCAGACCCGCCAGAGTTAGAACCTGCTGGGTTACCGTTTCCTTTCCTACATAGGACACGGCCTCCCCGGAATTGGGGTCATAGGTGTAAACATCCTGCTCAATCCGCTGATCTCCCAGCTTAATCTCCTTTAAGCTTAACATGTACACTACCGCACAGCCTGCCAAAAGCAGCGTCAGGGCAATCACCGCCGCGACCAGCAGGGGCTTGCGAAGAATTTTATGGCTCTGAGCAGAAGAAATGGTGTCATTTTCCGCTTCATCGTAGTATTTTCGATTGATATCCCCCAGGGCAATCAATAAATCCTTTCCGGTCATACGCAGATTCCCTCCTTGCTGAGAACGGTGAGCAGCTTCTTTCGGGTACGGTGGAGCTGGGTTTTGACCTTGCTTTCACTGATACCATACCGGGCGGCAATTTCCGCCACCGTGTCCACATACAGATACCGGCGCAGGAAAATCAGACGGTTTTCCTTGGAAAGGGTATCCAGGAAGCCTTCCAGAACCCGCCGCAGTTCCCGGCGGTCAAACTCCGATTCCTGCCGCCTGTCTGGGATGCAGTTTTCCATCTCCTGGGTCAGGGCGATGATCTCGGCGTTTCGCTTCGCTGCCATCCGCCAGTCCAGCCGGTCCAGGGACAGGTTGCGGCAAATCGCCGCCAGGAAGGCATAAAAATAAGTTGGTTTCTTGGGGGGAATTGCGTTCCAGGTTTCCATGTAGGTATCACTCACGCTTTCTTCCGCGTCCTCGCGGTTTCCCAAAATGCGGTGGGCTAAGCTGTAAAGCCTGCCGCCGTAAGCGGAATCCGTTTCCTTCACAGCCTGTTCATTTCGCTCCCAGAATAGCGCGATAATCTTTGCGTCATCCACACAGAACCCCTCCTTTCTTTTTGTTCCTTACCCATGTAGTCGGAAGGCAATGGCAAAAGGTTACACCTATCATAGCATTTTTTGGGGAAAAAGAAAAGCGGTGTTCCAAGAGGCATTTCATATTGTGCAATACGAAATTATGTGATATACTGGCTATACTGTAAAAAAGGGGAACTTTTATGGTTACCACCCTATGTTTTTAAAGAGATGGATGCCATACCAATGGTCAGCAAAAGAGACGCTTCGGGACCATTTGAGGAGCAGATAAAAAGCCCCAGGCGATTCGCCCGGGACTCGGCGCCAAGATTTCCTGTGGAAATTCTGTAAGGAAGCAGTGTCGTCCAGCCCACACTGTCTGTTTTTGACGATACGTTCCCGAATAACTTTCCGGTTTGATCCACATCCCTCCGGGATGCGTCTTAAACCGGAGGGACTCTCCCACGGACTAAAAAAGTGTCCACTGGACACTTTTTTGCCCGGGCGCTGCCCGGGCCGTCCTTTCGAGTCCCTATGGCGCAACAAGAAATCGGATACCCAAATGGGTATCCGATTTCTTGAAAGTAAAGACCTATTTTGACACGAAATGCACACCCCTCGTACTTTTCGTT
>CAYRDE010000173.1:0-3715 GCA_964422935.1 uncultured Oscillospiraceae bacterium
GGCTGTCATAGGAGATGGCAACCAGCTGCTTGCCGCCCTGGGTCTTGACCCAGTTCGCAAGGCCCTGGGTAGCCTGACGGACCACATAAATATTCATCCGGTTGCTGCCCGCGCCCAGCACGCCCCGCAGACCAGCGGTACCGAACTTCAAAGCAACGGCAAACCGTTCCTTGATTTCTTCCTCCTGGCCCTGGATCTTATGCAGTTCCTCAGTCAGCGCAGGGTCTTCCAGCTCAGCGTTGAGCCAGCGCTGATAATCGTCCATGTACATGTGAATCACCTATCCTTAAAGATTTCTGTTTTTATAATATAGACAAATATAATATAAACCATTGTTCCAGCCTTGTCAATGTTGCATTGACATTTCTCAGGATTCGTTTTTTACAGGCGATTCCAGGTATTCTTTTCCATCGGTCAGAACCTCCATTTCCACATCCAGCGCCTGACACAGGGCAGCAAAAGCCCCGGCATCTGCCTCCCGGATTTCCCCGGATTCCAGAAGCCGAATGCAGTACACGCTGCCCCCCGCTGCCTTGGCTAAGGCCTTTTGCGAGAGCTTTCGCTGTTGGCGATAGCTGCGAATCCTCCGCCCCAATTCCGGGCCGCTCCATACAATATCCATTCTTTATTTCCTCCTGATTGAAATTTGGTACATTTGAAATAGGTGTACCAATAAGATAATAGCATAAAAACTACTTAAAATATACTTAAATTAAGTGTACTTTAAGGTGATATTATGCGGAATAAAGACAACAAGCATATAAGCGTTGGAATTGACCCGGAGCTTCACTACAAGCTCTTTTATGTTTCCAGCTACGAAGGCCGTTCTGGCAATGGGCTGATTCTCCATCTCATTCAACAATGTGTTCAGCAGTTTGAGCAGGAAAATGGGGAAATCACTCTACCGGAGTCTCTTTCCCAAAAACGAATGTGAGGCGGTATCCATGGGCTGTGAAGAATTTGTCCGAAACCGTATCACAGAGCTTCGTATACAGAAGAATGTTTCTGAGCACCGGATGAGTTTGGATTTGAATAAAAGCGGTTCTTATATTCGTGGGATCACCAGCGGAGTTGCTATGCCGTCTCTCAAAGAGCTATTCAACATTCTGGACTACCTGGAAATCACACCATCAACCTTTTTTGCTCCCTTAGAGGATGATGGCTCCGCCTATCATCGGCTTTGCGAAAGAATGAGGAGAATGGATGCAGGGGAACTAAAGAAGGTGGAAACCTTCCTTGATTGGATTGACCCCGCATAGGAAAGGAGATTCTTCAAATGCAAAAGAAGGACAAAAAGTATATCAGTATTGAACTTTACCCAGAGCTTCACTACAAGCTCCATTATATCGCCAAATGTGAAGGTCGTTCCGCCAATGGGCAGATTCTTTATCTCCTTCGTCGGTGTATCCAGCAGTTTGAGCGGGAGAACGGAGAGATTATTGTTCCGGAGTCTGGGAAAAAGGAATCCTAGAGAAATAAGAAACGGGCCAAAGATCGGAAAAGCCGGTCTTTGGCCCGTTCACGTTTTGCGTTTATCGCTTCCTGGTGTAGTCCGGGAGCAGCTTGGGGGACAGCGTGTCATCCTCCACCCCGGCTTCCTTCTTCTGAGCCTCAAAGTCTTCCACATGAGAAAGGGTCAGCGCCCCAACTTCCGTCTGTCCGGCCTTCCAGGCTGCGTACCGTCCGGCGTTTCTGCCGAAGACGATGATGTCCAGCAGGCTGTTGCCCATGAGCCGGTTCCGCCCATGGATGCCGCCCACCACCTCACCGGCGGCAAACAGGTTTTCAACATCTGTCTGGCAGTCGGAGGTGATGTGCAGACCGCCGTTCTGGTAGTGCAGGGTGGGATAGACCAGAATCGGCTCCTTCCGGATATCGATGCCGTGCTTCATGAACATCCGCATCATGGCGGGAATCCGCTTCTCAATGGTACCCGCCCCGTGCTTTAGCTCGATCATGGGGGTATCCAGCCAGACGGCGCTCTTGCCGCCGGGCAGGTCCACGCCCTTATGGTGATCGGAGCATTCCCGGATGATGGCGGCGGCGGATACATCCCGGGTTTCCAGGGGATTCATAAAGGCCTCGCCCTGGGCGTTAATCAGCATAGCGCCCAGGCTTCTCACCTTTTCTGTCACCAGAGCACCGTAGATCTGGGCGGGGAAGGCCGCGCCGGTGGGATGGTACTGGAGGGTATCCGGATACTTGAGTCCGGCTCCCGCCCGGTAGCCCAGCACCAGGCCGTCGGCGGTGGCGCCATAGTGATTGGAGGTGGGGAAGCCCTGGTAGTGGAGCCGCCCCGCACCGCCGGTGGCGAGAATTACGGTCTTAGCCTTGCAGACCAGCAGCTCCCTGGTCTCCATATTCTGGAGCACCGCACCGGCACAGCGACCGTTTTCATCCTGAATCAGCTCAATGGCGGCGGTGAAGTCCACCACAGGAATGCCCAGGTTCAGCACCTCGTCCCGAAGGGTCCGCATGATTTCCGCGCCGGAGTAATCACGGGCCGCGTGCATCCGCTTCCGGGAGGTGCCGCCGCCGTGGGTGGTGATCATGGTGCCATCAGGGGCCTTGTCAAATTCCACGCCCAGGCTGCTCAGCCAGCGGATGGCCTCGGGAGCCTCCGTCACCAGCTTGCAGAGCAAATCCTTCTGGGCGGCAAAGTGACCGCCGCCGTAGGCGTCCAGAAAGTGCTGGGCAGGGGAGTCGCCCGGCTTGTCGGCAGCCTGAATGCCGCCTTCCGCCATCATGGTGTTGGCGTCGCCCATGCGAAGCTTGGTGACCACCATGACCCTGGCGCCGGCGTTGTGGGCTTCAATTGCCGCGGAGGCGCCCGCGCCGCCGCCGCCGATGATCAGCACATCGGTTTCATAATCGGGCCTGTCCAGGTCGATGCTCTGGCCCAGAATCCGGGACTTTCCTTCCAGCAGGGCTTTCAGCTCCAGCGGCACCTTTTCCCCCTTGCTGGGGCCAAAGTCCAGCGTGGCGAATTCTTCCCTGCGGTAGTCGGGATGGTAGGTTTTCAGAAGGGTGTCCTTCTCCTCGGCGGTCATCCGGCGAGGGTCCAGGGTGATGTTTTTCTCTCTGGCAGCTTCCACCTTGGCGATGGACTCCATCAGTTTCGGATCTGAATACATATTGCCCCTCCTTACTTCTCAATGTCCCGGTGGTTATAAAGCTCCTGCATTTCCGAAAGGGGCTTTCCCATCAGGTCTTCAATGAGCTTTTCGTACTTGCCCTCCCGGATCTCCTGAATCCGCGCATCCAGATGATCGCAATGAGGCTGGAGGTACTTGCCGTTCAAGCGCCGGGCCAGCATAGCCACCTGGAGATGGGAGATTCCCGCCGGGCACCGGGAGGAGCAGACGCCGCACATGACGCAGTCAAAGGATTCCTCGGCGCACTTATCGTACTCTCCTCGCTGGGCGTAGGCGATATACTGCATGACGTTCAGGCCCTGGGTGCAGGCCTTGGTGCAGGCGTTGCAGCCTACGCAGGCGTAAATTTCCGGGTAGAGCTGCATCATAATCTGCTCGCTGGGCTTAACCTTCTCCATATCATACACCGCCTTCACCAGCGGGAAGAAGGGCAGGGTCGCCACATACATATTGTTCTCCACCTTGGTGGAGCAGGCGAGGCAGGCTTTCAGGTCCCGGTCACCGGCAATCCGGTAGATGGTGGCGCAGGCCCCGCAGAAGCCGTTGCGGCAGCCGCAGCC
>CAYRDE010000174.1:0-3621 GCA_964422935.1 uncultured Oscillospiraceae bacterium
TGGTGACCAAGGGGACGGAGGAGCCCTACCGGATTATGACCAGCCGCAGTGAATACCGGCTTCTCCACCGTCAGGACAATGCCGACCTCCGGCTGACCCCTCTGGGTGCGGAAATCGGTCTGGTACCCCAGGAGCGCCTCCGGGAGGTGGAGAAAAAATATGAGGCCGTGAAGCAAGAGGTCAGCCGTCTGGAAAGCAGCGGCGTTCCCGCCTCCCCTGCCCTGAATCAGATGCTTACGGCAAAGGGCACCGCCCCGGTTCAGAATTCCGCAAGGCTGGCGGATCTGCTCCGCCGTCCCCAGGTCAGCTATGAAGACCTGGCTCCCTTCGATGCAAACCGTGTTTCCCTTCCCGCCTCCATTACGGAGGAGGTGGAAATCCAGATCAAGTACGCCGGATATCTCCAGCGGCAGGAAAAGCAGGTGGAGGAATTCAAGAAGGAGGAGTCCCGTCTGCTTCCGGAGAACATCGATTACCTGTCCATTGCCGGTCTCCGACTGGAGGCCCGGCAGAAGCTCCAGGAGATTCGGCCCCTGTCCATCGGTCAGGCAGGCAGAATTTCCGGAGTCAGCCCGGCGGATATCGCTGTGCTGCTGATTTACCTGGAGCAGAACAAGGCATAAAACGCAGAAATGGGCGGCTCTTTTGAGCCGCCCAACATGTTTATTCTAGCACTGCGCCCTTCCCCTGTCAACCGGGAAGTGTCCCCATCTCAGGGAAATCTGTATTTTATACAATTACATTTTTGTGTATTTGTACAGTATTGCCCCTTGCAAAACAGAAATAATTGTGATATCTTATAAGCACAAAGAGGTGATACCAATGTACAGGTAAATCCGAAAGGCTTCAACCTCTGACCCAAAGTTATTTCAGCGCAGGATAGAAGGAACGAAACGTCGAACGCTAAGAAGTCAGCTCTCAATGGTAGGCCACCCAAAGTCAAGGCAAATACGAGGCAGCAGGAACGGGAAGTCTTTGGAAGGCAGGAAATCACCAGGGATGGATTTGGATTTCCAACCGGAAAAAGAAAGAACGGAAATGAACCGGCGTAAAAGACCGTAAACTGGGCGAAGTCGATACCAAAGCCGGGCAGCCTGAAAAGCCAAGACGAAAAGAAGACAGTGGCCCCCAGGCAAATGTCAGGAATGGAATGGAAAGGATTTGTACGGATCAGGCAGAAGCAATCGTTTCGGTCGCCGGAAACGCAAACCCGGGAAAATTTCTTCCAAGCAGGAACCGAAGGAAAGCGGATGTCTGAGAATGAAACCTGCAAGCTGAAAGGGGAAAGGTTTGTAAGCCGCTTTGCAAGGCAGTCCCTCCCATGGAATTCGAACCCAACTTATAAGAGCGTCCCGCTGAAAGGGATAAAAGAGTGTGAAATAAGATGTGCGGCGCGAAACGGATATGGGTATGACTGTCAATCTGACGAAAGCGAGGTAACCAATGATGTTAGATATCAAGACTGAACAGAAATGACCCTTGACTACGAAAAAAATGTGTCGATGGCAAGATGCATGTAGTCAAGGGTCATTTCACTTTTCTATGGATTTCAGCGCTCCGGAAGGGGTGCTTTTTTTCTGTCCAAAACAGAAAGCACCGACCCCCTGAGGGTCGGCGCTGGGTATTCAGATAGCGAAATAGCCGCCCCCAAACCACAGCGAGAAGCGGCAATTCCAACAACCCTTAGTTGACCGTCTTCCCGTCTAGCGTACGGGGACAGCCCTGCCCGGTGGGGGATCTAGCACATCCCCCATGTGGGCTACCCATATTTTATCACGCCCCGGCCCAAAAGTCAAGGCCGGGGGTCTGTTTCCTTCTTCCCGATGGCAATGAGAACCTCGCCGAAATAGCCCTGTTTCTTGAGGAACGCTTCCAGACTGTCTCCGTAAAAATCCGGGCCGGTGGAGTTGCGATAGGTGTTATAGCCCACAAAGCCCTTGTCTGTGACATGCAGGGCCACAAAATGGGCCCCCAGCTTTACACCCTTGCGCCAGTGGTAGAAGAGAATGCAGGCCTCAGCCTCCCGGGCCAGGGCGTCGAATTTCTTCCGGTCAAACACCACCTTCACCGGGAAGCCCCATTTCCGGAAGCACACCGCCGGTCCCCAGAAGGAGGTCCCCAGGTTTCCGTGGATCAGGGGCAGCTGCCATTCATAATAGCGGATCAGGGCAGGGATGTCGGTGGTGCGTCCCAGAAGCACCAGGGCGTTATAGGTGGCGATCCAGCCGCAGCCCGTTGCCGCCGAGGAACGGAGGCCGTAGCGGTACTGCTCCTCCGGAATCCCATGCTGGTTGTAAATCAGCTCAGCCATGGTTTTTCTCCACCGGATGGGCGGCGATATACTCGTCCAGGATTCCCGCCGCCGTCATTACCATCCGGGTACAGGGACGCTTTTTGTAAAATTCCGCTGTCCTTGGGGTGGGATTGGGGTCAGAGGGGGGATTCTTCAGAATCTCCCGGCAGACGATGCTGCCAACTTCCTCCCGGAACTGCCCCGCAAGCTGCTGCACCAGGGCATAGTGTTCCCGCTTATTTCGGTCCTTCTCCCCCGGGTCTTCATAGCCGTAGAGAAGCCCCAGCACCATCAGCATTCCGCTGACCGCGCCGCAGACCTCCCGCATCCGGCCCATGCCGCCGCCGAAGGAGCTTGCCATCCTCGCCGCAAAGCCAGGCTCCAGCCCTGTCACGTCGCAAAAGGCCACCACCACTGCCTGGGCGCAGTTGCTTCCATTTAAAAACAGCGCTCCCGCCTGTTCCCGATGATCCATATTTCGTCCTCCTTAGTCAAGCCTTACCGGCACATTTTTTCTGATCCGCATTTCCTCCGGGGTCACGTCGCAGTCCATTGCCAGGACCGTCACGCCCTCCCGGGCTGCCTCCCTCAGGGCCGCGGCAAACTGAGGGTCTGTATCCCCATTGGGATGGAGCCAGCGCACATCCGTCATCTGGATCACGAAGAGCACATAAGCGCCATAGCCCTCCCGGACCGCTGCCGCCAGACCCCGCAGATGTTTTGTTCCCCGCTCTGTGGGGGCATCGGGAAAGGCGCAGATGCCGTCCTGCTCCAGGGTGACCCCCTTCACCTCCAGAAAGCACTGCCTCCCATCCCGGTAAAAGGAAAAGTCGAATCGGGAATCGCCGTGGACGGTCTCCGGGTGCAGGCCCTCAATCTCCCCCAGTCCTCCCGCCAGCAGCCATTCCTCCGCCGCCCGGTTGGGGGCCTGGGAGTCCATATTGATCAGCCGGTGGCCCTTCCGGACGGCAATCAAATCGTACCGGGTTTTCCGGGCCGGATTGCTTGCCCGCTGACACCAGACCTCCGTCCCGGAAATCAGCAGTTCCCGGCACCGGCCCGTATTCTTCACATGGACCACTTCCTCCTGTCCGTCCAGCAGAACATGGGCGATAAACCGGTTGGGCCGGGACAGGAAGGTTCCGGGAACCATATTGGCACATTTCATATCCAGCACACCTCTAAGACCAGCATACCAGAAAATCCGCGGAAAGCAAGCAAAATTTTTCCGTTTTTGTGGTTGACTTTCCGGGAAATTGTGGTATAATAATTCTCGCTCACATATGGAGGCTTAGCTCAGCTGGTTAGAGCGCATGCTTCACACGCAT
>CAYRDE010000175.1:0-3594 GCA_964422935.1 uncultured Oscillospiraceae bacterium
TATGAGAAGTGTACCATATTTTAGTTTATAAATCAATATGTCTATACACTAGTTTCACCGGTGTGTAGGAATCCACGATTTCCCGCATCTGCTCCTCGGAGATCGCCTCCTGGCAGTCCGTGCCTTCCTTTGACATATCGTTCTTTAACCAGGTTTCCTTCGCAACGCTGTATTCAACGTTCAGGATCGGCACCATAAAGTCACCCTGGTCCAGCCGGAAGTACCAGTTGTAGCCTGCCCCATCCAGGTAGCGATAGTCCCACAAAATGTTTCCCTCGCACAGGACACCCGCATCTGCTACAGAGAGACAATTGGTCTTTCCGTCCACCATAGACCAGATACTTCGGAGGTTTCCCTCCCTGCCCAGAAGCAGGTCCTCCTGACCGTCACCGGTCACATCCAGAAGCGTGTAGTCCATGGTATCCCAGAAGTTTTCAAATCCGCCGCTCATGTGGCTGGTGAAGTAATCCTCGTGATCCCGCATTCTTTCAATCAGGGTGGAGAAGCTGTCCACGCATTCGTTTTCTTCATACTCCCGCTTCCGCGCCTCCAGCACCTCGGGAGGCTCCGTCTCGTCAACGGCTGCCTGGTACTGCGCGTCTACTTCCGCTTGCAGCTGGGAGATGTTGGAAACCGCCTCCGGCTTGGGGGTGAGAATCAGACTGTCCGCGATCCGCTCCATGTCCCGGTGGGTCATCACATCCGCCGGGTTTAACCAGTCCCAGCCAACATTGGATACGGTGACGGTGATAAAGGCGTCCCCACGGTCATAGAGAATGTAGGAATCGCCCTCCGCGTCCATGACAATCAGCACCTTCTCGCCGCCGGGCAGGGTGTGGTTCCATTCCTGAACGGCATCCTCATCCACAATGATCATCTGGGCAGTGCTTTCAAAATAGTTTCCGTCCCGATAGTCGTACTGCATCATAAAGGTCAGGTCCTCCCCGGAATCGCTGCCCTTCAAAACCGTATTGGGATAGAGTGCACCAAAATTGCCGCAGGCATAGAACCAGCCTCCATCCGGCGCGGCATCCAAAGCCCCATCCGCCGTAATCAGGCTGTCCATGCCCAGAAGCTGCGTAAACAGGGGCATGTCGGAGGGGATGACCAGCCGATCTCCCGCCTGGGGCAGGCCGTAGGTTTTGCAGATCTCCGCCTGCTTGTCGTTCAGGGTCTTCTGGTAGGCTTCCACGGTGCCGGTAGCGTAAGCCTCTTCACCCTTGGTGCCCTCCGGGTCCCATTCCTTGAGGAAATCGATCCAGGCCTGGACGGCGGGCCGGGCCTTGCTGGTTTCGCTTTCCAGAATATAGGTTCCCCGGAGCTTTTCTGTGGGAAGAAGCTTTGTGCCGTCCTCCTGGTAGCGGGTCTTGGTGGTGTAGCTTTCCTGACTGGCCCGAAGACTGTCCAGCCGCAGCAGCACCGCGGCGGTGCAGCCCACCAGAAGCACCATCAGAGCAATCACAGCGGCGATAAAGAGGGGCTTGTGAACCTTCCGGCCTGTTCTGGTTTCCTTTTTGACCGTTTTCAAAGCATGGGATTCCGATGGAAGCGCATTCCGCTCCTCGTCGGGAAACTGGCCTGTTTCCGCATTTTCGATCAGATCGGCGCCTACATATCGCAGACCTAAAAAGATATCCTTTCCGTTCATAAATGGATGCCCTCCTTTTCCAGGTATGTACAAAGCTTTGCTTTCGTTCGGCTGAGCCGCATTTGTACGGCGCTTTCGCTGAGATGATACCGGGCGGCAATCTCACCGATGGTATCCACATACCAGTACCGGCGCATAAATACCATCTGATTGCCCGGGGTCAGGGTTCGCAGAAACCGGTCCAGGAGTACACCCAGCTCCCGGGATTCAATTTCCCGATCCCGCTTTGTATCCGGAATGCACATCTCCATTTCCTGGGTCAGGCTGACCACCTCGGCTTTGCGCTTTTCGGCGTTCTTCCAGTCCAGTTTTTTCAGAGCGAAATTTCGGCAAATCCGGGCTAAGTACGCAAAGAAAAACTTGGGCTGCTGGGGAGGAATGGTTTCCCAGGCCCGCAGGTAGGTGTCGCTGACGCTCTCCTCGGCATCCTGGTCGTTTTTTACGATGTTGTTTGCCAGGGAGAAAAGCCGCCTGCCATAGGTTGCATCGGTTTGCTGAATGGCCTGTTCATTTCTGGCAAAATACAACGCTACGATTTTGCTGTCATCCATAGGTTTCACCTCGTTTGTGTTTTTTGTTCCTCACCCTTATAGACCGATTTTCTGTGAGAAACCTCACAGGTAAATGAAAAGTTTTTTATTTTGAAGGCGGAAGCCACAGAAAAGGGCGGTATGCTTTTCGCGCATACCGCCCTGGTCATATTGTGGACAGTTTCCAATTAACCCTGTTCCTTTGTGGCCTTCAGCGCCTTGGCAAGCTGATCAGGGCAGGAGGTGGACTTCATGCCGCACTTCGTGCCTTCCAGCCTGGCAATGACCTCATCCACATCCATGCCTTCCACAAGCTTGCCGATGCCCTTGAGGTTTCCGTTGCAGCCGCCCAGGAAGCTGACGTTTCTTACCTTACCGTCCTCCAGATCAAAATAGATCATCTGAGAGCAGGTGCCTTTTGTCTTAAATTCATACATAGTGGGTTTTCCTTTCTGTTTTCATTATTGGATTAAGTCAACAACCTTTGCGCCAACCAGTTTCGCCAGCGGCTCCGGAGAGAGAATCATCTGATGCCCTCTGGCTCCGGCGGAGACGGCGATTTCTTCCCAAAGAATGCAGGTTTCATCCAGGAAGGTGGGATACTTCTTTTTCATCCCCACTGGGCTGCATCCGCCCCGGATATACCCGGTAAGCCCCAGCAGCTCCTTGACGGCTACCAGTTCCATGTTCTTATCCCCGGCAGCCTTTGCCGCCTTTTTTAGGTCAAGCTCACAGCATACGGGAATGCAGAATACATTAATCCCCGTTTTTTCTCCCCGGGCCACCAGGGTTTTAAAAACCTGCTCGGGAGGCATACCGATGGCCTGGGCCGCATGGACGCCGCTCAGGTCCTTTTCATCAAATTCATAGAAGCTTTCCCGGCAGGGAATTTTCGCCTGCTCCACCAGCCGTACCGCGTTTGTTTTTGCTGCCATAATCATCACCGTAGGATATTATAGAATAGGATGTCCATACTTTCAAGAGTGCATTATGCCCAAAAATATGGTTATCCTAAAGGAAACGCCAAAATACGATACAGGAGGCAGATTATGAGCGAAAACGCAGACATGAAAAAGCAGGAGCAGGAGCAGATCATCGAGCTGGGCTCCGACATCACCAAAAGCAGTAAGGGAAATATCTATACCCTGACCATTATCGGTCAGGTGGAAGGTCACCAGGTGGCCCCGGAAACGGTGAAGACCACCAAATATGAGCATGTGCTGCCTCTGCTGGCCGGAATTGAGGAAAGCGACGACATTGACGGTCTGCTGCTGCTTTTGAATACCGTAGGCGGTGATATTGAGGCAGGCCTGGCAATTGCGGAGATGATTGCCGGCATGAAAAAGCCCACGGTGTCCCTGGTCCTGGGAGGCGGGCACTCCATTGGCATTCCTCTGGCGGTGTGTACGAAAAAAT
>CAYRDE010000176.1:0-3593 GCA_964422935.1 uncultured Oscillospiraceae bacterium
AAATCTTTGATTTTTGACGGAGGGATTGTTTAGATCGCTTTCGTCTAAAACGAACCTAAGAGGTTGTACCAACGTGGACAATCCCTCAGTCACCACTTCGTGGTGCCAGCTCCCCTTGCACAGGGGAGCCTTTCGCCCTCTCCGTCACGGCTAACGCCGTGCCACCTCTCCCAAAGTGAGAGGCAAGTGGGGGTCCCCAAAGATTTTAGAGCGCTAAAGACACGGAGCCACGCCCTTGGCTCTCCCTCTGGGAGAGCTGTCACCGAAGGTGACTGAGAGGGCCAAAGCCCCCTTTTGAAAAGTTCCGAAACCCAACCAATAATCCAGGAACCCACCCAGTTTCCTGGATTTTTTATTTCGAATTCCGAAAATTACCATTTCCTGGAAAACACCCGGAGGGGGCGGACTGGACAAATTTGAAAGAATGTGCTATAATATACGAACAAACGTTTAGGACGGCATCCAAAGCCGTCCGGGCATTTGGAGCGCAGAGCAGGAAGAGACAAGGAGGGATGGAAATGAAACGAAGGAAGAAATTCAGGAACCATTGGACGAGGGACTGGGGAGGTGATGCCTTTGGCGGTTAAGCGGATGTTCAGTCTGCGGGTTGTGGATACGGACCGCTTTCTGGAAATGCCGGTCAGTGCCCAGTGCCTGTATTTCCACCTGGGGATGCACGCCGACGATGACGGGTTCGTGGATTCCCCCAGAAAGATTGCCCGGTCCATCGGCGCGAACGGGGACGACCTGAAGCTGCTGATCGCCAAAAACTACATCCTCCCCTTTGAAAGCGGTGTGGTTGCCATTACGGCCTGGCGGATCAACAATACTCTCAAGTCGGACCGCTATACGGAAACCATTCACACGGAGGAGTTGGGACGGCTGACGGTGGACCCGTCGGGACAATACCTGCTTGGAACCACTCTGGAACCAGTCTGGAACCAGAATGGAACCAGGTTGGAACCAAACTGGAACCAGAGTGGAACCAAAGTGGAACCAAACTGGAACCAGAATGGAACCAAAGTGGAACCACAGTATAGTATAGGTAAGGATAGTATAGAAAAGGATAGGTTAGGTAAGGGAAGAGAAGGGAACGGGGCGGACAAGCCGCCCACCCGCGAACCATTTTTGTTTCCCTCGGTAGAAGCTGTCAGAACCTATTGTGAGGAAAACGGATATGGGGTAGACCCACAGCGGTTTGTGGACTACTATACCGCCAACGGCTGGCGGGTGGGTAAGAATCCCATGAAGGACTGGAAAGCAACGGTAAGACTGTGGAATGGAAAGGAAGATGTCTATGAGCGAAATGGAAATGGCAACAGTGAACGAAGTGGTGGCAAACAACGTATGGGTAAAAATGACCCCTCAGAAATATGCGCAATTGGTACAATCGGTACAGTCCTGTGACAAAAAGACCCTTCTCAAATCAAAGGTCGCAACGTTGAACAAAATCACAATGGACACGAAGGGGGTGCAGTGCGAGCTTTGCGGAAATAAGGGGGTGATTTTTTATCCCAGGGAGGACGGTTCCTATGTGGCTCGGGACTGTTCCTGCAAGCCCCTGCGGGAATTTGTGAATCGGATGGAAGAAAGTGGTATGAAGGATGTCCTTGGAAAATGGACCTTCGAGAACTTCCAGGCGGAGGAGCAATGGCAGAGAGATATGCTGGCAAAAGCCACGGCCTTTGCCGAAAATCCGAAGGGCTGGTTCTTTATCGGCGGACAGAGCGGCAGCGGCAAAAGCCACCTGTGTACCGCCATCTGTTATAAGCTATTGAAGCAGCACAGGCGTGTGACCTACGTCTCCTGGCGCAGTGAGCTTTCCACCCTCAAGGACATGTCCCTGGACGGGGAGGAACGGAGAAAGCGGCTCATGGAGCTGAAAACCGCGGATGTGCTGTATCTGGACGACCTTTTCAAAATCGGAGCCGGAGCGGATGGAGAAGCCCGGCCCACCTCCGCGGACATCAGCCTGGCATACGACATTCTGAATATCCGCTGTATGAGTGACCGGACCACCATCATTTCCTCGGAGTATACGGCGGAGCAGATTCGATCCTTCGACGAGGCCACCGCCGGGCGGATTTTCGAAAAGGCAGGCAGGGAGTACATCTGCAACGTGAAGAAGGACCCCAAACGGGATTACCGGCTGCAAAAGGCCATGGGGGCGTGACGGATTCGAAGTGTCCTGAGGGTTGCAATCAGGAAAGAATTGGTGTATACTACCATTGAGTTTATATGCCACAAGGGGGGACGGAAGCCTATGGGAAAGAAAAAGGTCTTATTCGTGGCGACGGTGGTGAAGACCCATATGATGCAGTTTCACCTGCCCTATCTGCGGATGTTCCACCAGATGGGCTGGGAGACGGCGGTGGCATCGAAAAACGACTACGAAAACCCGGAGGATTGCCAAATTCCGGACTGCGACCGCTACTTTAACATTCCCTTCCACCGCATCCCCTGGAAGAAGGACAACATCGTCTCCTACCGGATGCTGAAAAAAATTCTGGACGAGGGGCAATACGACATTGTCCACTGCCATACCCCGGTGGGGGCCATGATTGCCAGGCTTGCCGCCCGGTCAGCCCGGAAGCAGGGAACCCGGGTCATCTATACCGCCCACGGCTTCCACTTCTTCCGGGGCGCGCCGGTGCAAAACTGGGTTCTGTACTATCCAGCGGAGTGGCTCCTGTCCTTTCTCACCGACGATCTGATCACCATTAACCGGGAGGACTACCTCCGGGCGAAACGGCATCTCCATCCGAAGCGGCTCCACTATGTCCCCGGGGTGGGCATCGATGGGGAGAGGTTTGTCCTCTCCGCTGACCGGCGGCAGGGCAAGCGGGAGGAGCTGGGCTTTGGAAGCGGGGACTTTCTGATCCTGACCGTGGCGGAAATGACGAAGAACAAGAACCATATTACGGTTCTGCGGGCCCTGGCTGCCATGAAGGACCAGCCGGAATACGCCCACATCCACTACCTGATCTGCGGACGGGGGGAGCAGTGGGCGGCTCTGGAGCAGGCGGCGAAGGAACTGGGGATATGGGACCATGTCCACTTCCTGGGCTACCGGACCGATGCGGCAGAGCTGTACGGGGCCTGTGATCTGTTCGCCTTTATGACCTACCGGGAGGGATTGCCGGTATCTCTGATGGAGGCCATGGCGGCGGGGATGGCGATTGTCTGCACCCGGGTCCGGGGAAACACGGACCTGATTCAAGACGGTGTGTCTGGAGAATTTGTGGACAACAGCCCCGGGGCGTTGGCGGAGAAGATCCTCGCTCTGTACCGGGACCCGGACCGCCGGGCGGCCCTGGGCGCCGGGGCGGCGGAGGCGGTAAAGCCCTACGGGGAAGAGGCCGTCCATCGGGACATGAGAAGGATTTATTTCGGGGAAGAGATGTAGAGATGACGAGGCTTCCTTTACACAAGGGAGCCGGGAAGCCCTCTCAGTCTCGCTTCGCGAGCCAGCTCTCCCAAAGGGAGAGCCAAGGGGGTTTCTAAAAGATTTTAGGGCGCTGAAGACATGGAACCACGTCCTTGCCTCCCCCTTTGGGGGAGGTGCCCCAGTGCGCACACTGGGGCGGAGAGGG
>CAYRDE010000177.1:0-3541 GCA_964422935.1 uncultured Oscillospiraceae bacterium
CCCTCTATGACGCCATCAAGTCCCGCTCCATCCGTCCCGGCCTGTGCAAGACCGCAGGATTAAAGCTGGTTTACTCCCCCCTGAACGGCTCCGGCCTGGTGCCTGTCCTCCGGGTTCTCCGGGACATCGGCATTACCGACATCACCGTGGTGCCCGAGCAGGAGCATCCCGACGGCAACTTCCCCACCTGTCCCTATCCCAACCCCGAAATCTTCGAGGCGCTGCGGCTGGGCCTGGAGCTGGCAAAGAAGACCGGCGCGGACCTGATGCTGGCTACCGACCCCGACGCCGACCGGGTGGGCATTGCCATCCGCTGCCCCGACGGAAGCTATGAGCTGGTTTCCGGAAACGAGGTAGGCGTGCTGCTGCTGGACTACATCTGCCAGGGCCGCATCGAGAAGGGCACCATGCCCGCCAATCCTGTGGCCGTCAAGTCCCTGGTGTCCACCCCTCTGGCGGATGCCGTGGCGAAAAACTACGGCGTGGAAATGCGCAACGTCCTCACTGGCTTTAAGTGGATCGGCGACCAGATCGCCAAGCTGGAAGCCGCCGGTGAAGTGGAGCGGTTTATTCTGGGCTTTGAGGAATCCTACGGCTATCTGGCAGGCTCTTACGTCCGGGACAAGGACGCCATCATCGGCTCCATGCTGATCTGTGAAATGGCTGCCTACTACCGCTCCATTGGTTCCTCCATCAAGGAGCGTCTGGAGGCCATCTACGCAAAATATGGTCGTTACTTAAATAAGATCGACTCCTTCGAGTTCCCCGGCCTTTCCGGCATGGACAAGATGGCGGGCATTATGGCGGGACTTCGGCAGAATCCTCCCGCTGCCATCGGGGAATACAAGGTGGTCAAGGTTACCGATTACTTAAAGACCGAGGAAACCGGCCTGCCCAGCGCCAACGTGCTGGTCTACGGCCTGGAAGGCGGCGCAACCGTCATCGTCCGTCCCTCCGGCACCGAGCCTAAGATCAAGGCCTACTACACCACCCTGGGTAAGGACGTAGCGGAGGCTCAGGCTCAGAAGGATGCCCTGGCTGCGGCGCTGAAGCCCATTTTCGCTTAATCCATTCACGACATTGAGGCCGTCTCTTCTGAGGCGGCCTCGTTTTTCGACCCTCTCAGTCAGGCTCTGCCTGCCAGCTCTCCCAAAGGGAGAGCCAAGTGGGTTTTCCTATATTCTGACCGGTCTGGAATTTGAATCACATACTCGGCTCTCCCTCTGGGAGAGCTGTCACGACGCTTTTGCGCCGTGACTGAGAGAGCTTTGCCGCGTGAAAAAATTTATTCTCCTGCAATCAGCGGCCCCATCCAAAGCGTATGATAAGTGAAAAGCTTTTCAAGGAGAATTTCACCATGCTGACAAACGAGCAATTTACCGGCCTTGCTCGGAAGTACATAGATACGGTATTCCGGGTGGCGCTGAACTGCCTCCGGTCTCCCAGCGACGCCGACGATGTGACCCAGAATGTGTTTCTCAAGCTTTTGAAAGAGACAAAGGACTTTGAAAGCGAGGATCATGTAAAGCACTGGCTCATTCGCGTGACCATCAACGAGTGCCGGAGTCTGATCCGGTCCCCCTGGCGGAAAACGGAATCGTTGGAGGATTACGAGGGGAAGCTGACCTTTGAACAAAGCGTTCATTCGGACCTGTTCTATGCGGTGATGGACCTGCCAAAACGCTACCGGCTGCCCATTTACCTCCACTACTATGAGGGCTATACCACGGAGGAAATCGGCAGAATTTTGAAGCTGCCCAGAAGCACCGTTTGCAGCCAGCTGAAGCGGGGCCGGGAACTACTCAAAAAGACTCTGACGGAGGTGTAAACGATGGATTTTCAAACCGAATATCAAGCCATGTTTTCCAAAGTGACCGCCTCTGAGGAAACTCGAAAGCGGATTATGACCATGGCAAAGGAAGAAAAAAAGGGCCGCCCAGGCAGTATGATCAGCAAAGCGCTGATTGCGGCAGTCATCGTGAGCCTTTTGGCTGTGACCGCCAGCGCCGCCTCGGAAGGAGGCTTCCTGAAATGGTTTTCCTCAAAAAACCAGGGGGAACCGCTGACGGACAGTCAGGTGGCCTATATTGCGGAAAACATCCAACAGAGCATTGCTGCCACTGTTGCGTCCCAGCCTGCCGGTGATTACCGTGTGACTGTCAGATCCGCCATCACCGATGGCAGAACCGCCTACATCACCCTGGGCCTGACCGCCCCGGAGGGGCAGGCGCTGAACGCCTCGTATTTTGGCTTTACCGAGGCGCTGCTGATCCCGGACAGGACTGAGGGCCTGGCAATCGCTCCGGATGGCTCCTCCCCCGATGCTCTGTGCGACTTTGAGCCAGTGGAAGACGGGGATGGTCTTCCCAATACCCAGAACCTGGTTTTCCGAATCAGACCCCAGCTGACGGACTCCGGTGTCACGCCCTTTGACGGTCATATTCAGTGGGTCATGCGTCTGAAAAAGCTGACGGGGGTCTGGTTTGACGGCAGAAGCTTTGCGGAATCCTCTCTGTCAAAGGATACCTGGGAATATACCCTGAACTTCCAGTCCATGGACGTTCGGGAGGTGAAGTTCCTGGAGGAGCCGAAAGCCATGCTGGCCTCCAAATGGCTGAGAGACGACTACCAGACCCCTGTGTTGGTGACTGCCTTTAACCTGAGCAGCCTGACCTATACGCTGGAATTTGGGCCTGTGGACAGCAGTTATCCGCGAAATCCCGATGATCCTATGGATGTTTTGGATATTGGCGATATCCGCATTGTGATGAAGGACGGCTCCGTCAAAACGCTCCTCCGGTGTACAGCCCAGCAGGCCAGCTTTGACGTTCCCATTGTTCTGGAGGAGGTTGACTATGTGCTCCTCTCCGACGGCACCAGGCTGCCTGCGCCGGATTGAGAATACCACAATCAGCAAACGTCCCGCCCAGGGCTATACCAAGGGCGGGACAAATGCTTATTCTTTTTCCCAGGTGACAGGGGTTATTACCGGAGAACCGTCAGCATTGAGCAGGGGCGTCAAGCCGCCGCCGTAGCCATTGAGATGGAACAAATAGTTGACGCCGGTCCGCTTATCCACCCAGACTTCCGTTACGGAGCCGAAGCCGCTGCCCTGAGAATAGGTTTTCAGGAACCGTTCTTCCTTCTTTGCCACAGGCTTACTCCTTCACACCCTCGACAATGCCGTTGGCAAGACCCACCATGCCCTGAATCTCGCTGGGAATGATGATCTTGGTGGCTTTGCCGTCGGCGACCTTTTCCATGGCCTGGATGGACTTGAGCTTCAGCACGGAATCGCTGGGGGCCTTCTCGTTGAGCATGGCGATGGAGTCAGCCAGAGCCTGCTGGACCTTCCGGATGGCTTCCGCTTCGCCCTCGGCCTTCAGAATCGCGGACTGACGCTCGGCCTCTGCCCGGAGAATGGCAGCCTGCTTTTCGGCATCGGCTTTCAGAATGGCGGATTCCTTCTCACCTTCTGCCAGCAGAATGGCGGATTTCTTGGAGCCCTCTGCCTGGAGAATGGCCTGACGGCGGTCACGCT
>CAYRDE010000178.1:0-3509 GCA_964422935.1 uncultured Oscillospiraceae bacterium
GCCAGCGGATTTTGAAGAAGGTCGTCCCCTAGTCCCTCCAGGATAAGAACATTTTCTCGCTGGATATGGGCGCCCTGATTTCCGGTGCTATGTACCGGGTTGAATTTGTGGAACGGCTGAAAGCGGTTTTGAATGAGGTCAAGGAGTCGGAAGGACAGATTATTCTGTTCATCGACGAGCTGCACACCATTGTGGGCGCTGGCAAGACCGAGGGCAGTATGGATGCCGGCAATTTGCTCAAGCCCATGCTGGCACGGGGTGAGCTGCACTGCATCGGCGCAACCACTCTGGACGAGTACCGGCAGTATATTGAAAAGGATGCCGCCCTGGAGCGTCGGTTCCAGCCGGTACAGGTGGATGAGCCTACGGTGGAGGATACCATTGCCATCCTTCGTGGCCTGAAGGAACGCTACGAGGTGTTCCACGGCGTGAAGATTGCGGACTCCGCCATCATTGCCGCCGCAACATTGTCCCACCGATATATTACCGACCGGTTCCTGCCGGACAAGGCCATTGACCTCATCGACGAGGCCTGTGCCCAGATCCGGACGGAAATGGATTCCATGCCCACGGAGCTGGACACCGTATCCCGGAAGATCATCCAGATGGAGATTGAGGAGGCAGCCCTGAAAAAGGAAGAGGACGAGCTGTCCAAGGGCCGTCTTGTCCAGCTGCAAAAGGAGCTGGCGGAGGAACGGGACAAGTTTAACGCCATGAAGGCCCAGTGGGAAAATGAGAAAAACGCCATTGGTCGGGTCCAGCAGCTTCGGGAGAAGATCGAAGGTCTGAACCGTCAGGTAGAGGCCGCCGAGCGGAGCTACGATTTGGAGAAGGCGGCGGAGTTGAAATACGGTCGCCTGCCGGAGGCCAAGCGTCAGCTGGAGGAAGAGGAGCGCCGGGCCCAGAGCGCCAGGGAAAGCAATATCCTCCGGGACCGGGTGACCGATGAAGAGATTGCCCGGATTGTGGAGCGGTGGACGGGAATTCCCGTGTCCCGGCTGGTCCAGGGAGAGCGGGAAAAGCTGCTTCACCTGGATGAAACCCTGCATAAACGGGTGGTGGGTCAGGACGAGGCTGTCACCGCCGTGACCGAAGCCATTCAGCGCAGCCGGGCGGGCATTCAGGACCCCGGACGGCCCATTGGCTCCTTCCTGTTCCTGGGACCTACCGGCGTGGGCAAAACCGAACTGGCAAAGGCCCTGGCCCAGGCCCTGTTCGACGACGAGAACAACCTGGTGCGGATCGATATGTCGGAGTATATGGAGAAATTCTCCGTCTCCCGCTTAATCGGAGCGCCTCCGGGATATGTGGGCTATGACGAGGGCGGTCAGCTTACCGAAGCCGTTCGCCGGAAGCCCTACAGCGTAGTGCTGTTTGACGAGGTGGAGAAAGCCCATCCGGATGTGTTCAATGTACTGCTTCAGGTTTTGGACGACGGGCGGATCACCGATTCCCAGGGCCGGACAGTGGACTTTAAGAATACGGTGCTGATCCTTACCTCCAACCTGGGTTCCGAGTACCTGCTGGGAGGCATCAACGAAGACGGAACCATTCAGGAAAGCGCCAAGGCCCAGGTAGAGGCATTGCTCCGCCGGTCCTTCCGGCCTGAGTTCCTGAACCGTCTGGACGAGATCGTATTCTATAAGCCTCTGACCAAGGAGAATATCACTAAGATCATCGACCTGCAAATCGACAAGCTCAACACCCGTCTTCAGGACCAGCAGATCACCTGCGTTCTTACGGATGCTGCCAAGAGCGCCATCATTGAGGCCTCCTATGATCCTCAGTACGGAGCCAGACCCCTTCGCCGGTATGTCCAGCATACCGTGGAAACCATGCTTTCGAAACGGCTGCTGCTGGGCGACATTGCGCCTGGTCAGACCGTGACGGTGGACGCGGTAAATGGTGAGCTTACCATGAGATGATCCTGGAAGCAATTTCAAAACAGAAGAATCCAACCCGGAAGGACGTCCAATTTTGGACGTCCTTCACAAATTTATAGGATAGTTTTTTAGCATATTGACTATGAAAAAACCTGGTGCTATACTTTGAGGTAGAATTTTGAGAGAGGTAAGTGTATGGCACAGGAACGGTTATTTCCCAATCAGCGGCTGATTCGGCTGATCATTCCACTGGTCATTGAACAGGGACTGACGATACTGGTTGGCATGTGTGACAGCGTGATGGTATCCTCTGTAGGGGAGGCCGCCATTTCCGGCGTATCCCTGGTGGATATGATCAACGCGGTGATTCTGGTGCTGTTCGCGGCCCTGGCGACCGGCGGCGCGGTGGTAACAAGCCAATTTCTGGGTGCCCGGCAGGGCGAAAAAGCCCGGCGCAGCGCCGGACAGCTGGTGTTAATGGCAGGGGGCCTGGGGTGCGCCGCAATGGTCTTATGCCTGGTATTTGCCCGGGGGCTGATGCGGCTGTTCTTCGGCTCCATTGATCAGGATGTGATGGAAGCGGGCCTGATTTACCTGCGGATTACGGCTTTGTCCTTCCCCTTTATTGCGCTGTACAATGCCGGCGCGGCGATTTTCCGAAGTGTGGGCAACAGCAAGGTGTCCATGCAGGTCAGCCTTCTGATGAATGCCATCAATGTTACTGGAAATGCTATCTGTATTTTTGTCCTGAAAATGGGGGTTGCCGGTGTGGCGGTGCCCACCCTGGTCTCCAGAATGGTGGCGGCAGTGCTGATTTTGTGGCTGGCCTCCAAGCCGAAGCAGGAGGTGTACCTGGAAAAGCAGGCAGTTGGTCATGTGAAGAAAAAGATGATGCGCAGCATCCTCCGCATTGGTATCCCCTCTGCCTGTGAAAACAGTATCTTCCAGTTGGGGCGGCTGGTGGTGGTGAGCATGATCGCCCTGTTCGGCACCAGTCAGACCTCTGCCAATGCCGTTGCCAACACTCTGGACAGCATAGGTTGTATTGTAGGCAACGCCATGGGCCTTGCCATGGTGACGGTGATTGGGCAATGCGTAGGGGCCCAGGATATCCCCCAGGTCAAATACTATGTGAAAAAGCTCATGGGCTGGACCTATGTGCTGCAAGGCCTTTCCAATGTGCTGATTCTGCTGTTCCTGGACACGCTGATTGGCTTCTACAGCTCCCTGACACCGGAGACGGTGACCCTGGCAAAGATACTGGTTCGGATTCACGTCACCGGGGCAATCTTCCTGTGGCCCGCATCTTTTGTCCTTCCCAATGCCCTCCGGGCAGCTAACGATGTGAAGTTTACCCTGTATGTGGGGGTAGGCTCCATGGTAGTGTTCCGGGTAATGACCTCCTGGGTCCTGTGTGTACAGCTGGGTATGGGAGCCATTGGCGTGTGGATTGCCATGATCATAGACTGGCTGTGTCGGATCAGCTTCTTCCTTACCCGGATGCTCTCCGGAAAGTGGCAGAGTAAATACATTGCGGAATAATTAAAGCGGGGAACCGATGGGTTCTCCGCTTCAGCCTGTCGAAAAAGTCCAGCAAGAGCTGGGCTTTTTCCATTATCTATGATA
>CAYRDE010000179.1:0-3492 GCA_964422935.1 uncultured Oscillospiraceae bacterium
CCACGAACGATATGTACAGCCCTATCGAGGGTAGAATCGGATAAGATAAGGCGCTGCCTTCTGTGGTTTCAGAAGGCAGCGCCATTTCTATTTGGATACAATCTGCCGGGTGATTCCGGTGTTGTCCAGATACACCGCGTAATAGATGTTATCATCCTGGGAGTAGGTGAAGACTACCTTCCAGATTTCGGCATCCTTGTCATAATAGACGGTTGTAATGTTCGCTTTGGATGAAACCTCGGCGTTTGCCAGATTCACGGCGGTGCCTATGTCCATATGGGCTTGGGCAGCGGTATTCCGGAAGCCCTCGGTTTTAACGGTGTAGCCGCTGTTTTCCCACTGCTGTTGGTCCTCCACAAAGGAGAAAGACGCGGGATTTGTCATGTCAATACTTTGAATAACCCTGGCTGCTTCCTCGGGGGAGGTGGGGATCACATCCACGCTGCTCCAGAGAACCCGATCTTCTTCTCCGTAGATCAGGCCGGGGATTTGGGCGTATTCCAGCCGTTGGATATTCCCCTCGGAATCGAAGAAGGCCCGAATCTCCTTGTATTCCTTATGGTCCATCAAGTCGGTTGCCGTAACGATGTTTAACTGTCCATCAAAGCTTTGGACATCCACCGCTTTCTGATAGGCGCTGTCAAAGTAAGTGGTCCAAAGCGCGAAGAAACTGCCGCTCACAAAGTCGAGATAATCCCAACTGCCGGGCTGACCGGTAATTTTTCCCTCCGACCAATCCACACCGTATCCCACACCATTGCGGAGCATCTGCCCGCTGCCGAAGGAATTGAAGGCTTCCGCATTCAATTCTTTTACCACAACGCATTGTGCAAAGTCTGTCCCACTTTTCCAGATTTCATCCCGGTGGGAGTCATACTCTGAGGGAACCACGTTGTTTACGAACTCTGTACGATAGATGTGATAGGCTTCCTCGTTTTTCAGGGCCAGGAATGCCTCATTGAACTGCTCCAGATAGGGGACCAGGTTGGTTTCCTGCACCCGGAATTTGGCAAAGCAGCCGAGGAATGCGGCCTCGCCGTCCTGACCGGCTTCCGAAACCATCAGTCCGATGCGGTAGTTTCCCGGTTCCAGCTCTCCGTATTTTTCCCGATAGTTCACCGTCCAACTGCTTTGCGTTCCGTAGGCCACCTGCTGCTCCGGGAGAATCCAGGGCGTTTTGTCCAGGGTGGGGATTTCTTCATAGGTCTTTCCGTTCCATTTTTCAATCCAGTATTCCGTGCCGATGTTTAAACTACCCTCTGCGTTCAGCCCCCATTCCTGGCAGGTGATTTCCACGGTGCCCTCCACAGGCGGCGCGGCGGAAAGGTTGATGGCTGCTTCATCCAGCATCCAGTTCTTGGACAGAATGCCAATATCGGTAGCTTCGTTGTAGGGCCGCAGGTCCTGTTCCAGCTCCTTGGACCAGTTGAGATTTCGGGTGATCACATACAGGCAGCAGCCGGACAGCAGAAGCAAAATGGAGACCATGGCGGCAATGAGAAGCCCCCGGGTTACCGGCTTTTTGCGGGATGGGGAAGGGGTAGCGTTCATTTGCAGAGCTTCCATCCCGGACAGGGCTTCGGCGCTGATTCCGCTGAGGGCTGTAAATAGTTCCAGATTTGTCATTTGAGGTCCTCCTTTTCCAGTTGCTTTGCCAGCTTGCCCCGGGTTCGGAAAAGCATGGATTTCACCTTGCTCACCGAAAACCCCGTTCGGAGGGAAATTTCCTCCAGAGAGTTTACATACCAATACCGGCACAGAAATACCTGCCGTTCCGCATCGGGAAGGCTCAGTAAAAAGCGGCTTAAACAGGCGGCGACATCCTTTCGGGCCAGCCTGTCCTCCGTGCTCGGACTCCCGGAGACACATTCCCCCAATTCGTCCAGGGCAATGGGCAATTCGCCACCGCCCCGCTTCTTGGCTCGGTTTTTCTTCCAGCGGTTGATGGAGACGTTCCGGGTCAGCTTCCCCAAAAAGGTGGAGAAGGCCGCCGGCCTGTGAGGAGGAATGGCGTTCCAGGTACACAGATAGGTGTCATTGACACTTTCCTCGGAATCCTCCCGGTTTGCAAGGATGCCATAGGCGATTTTGTAGCAGTAACCGCCGTATTTCGCTTCCGTTTCCTGAATCGCCTGCTCGCTGCGGCGAAAGTACAGATCCAGAATTTGGCTGTCCTCCATTGTAGATCCCTTCTTTCTATGGAAATATTTGCGTAAGTGTCTACACCTATATACACAACAACCGGGGGAAAAGGTTTCATGTGGACATGATTATTTTTCAAAAAAATCAGGTGCAGGATCGAAAAATCCTGCACCTGAAATGGTTTCACGCTTCAAATTACTTCTGAGCACCGGCGATCTGGGCGGCGACCTCAGCGGCGAAATCGTCAACCTTCTTCTCAATGCCCTCGCCCTTCACATAGTGAATGGCGTCCACAAACTTGACAGAGCCACCCAGCTTCTTGGCAGCGTCAGACAGGTAACCGGCAACGTCGCCCTTATAAAGGTCGGAGCGGACGAACTCCTGCTGGAGCAGGCAGTTTTCCTTGTAGAAGGCGTTCAGCTTGCCGGCAGCAATCTTCTCCTTCACAGCGGCGGGCTTGGAAGCCATCTTGGGGTCGTTTTCCATCAGAGCCAGCTGGACGGTCATTTCCTTGTCCACGTCGGCCTGAGGCACCTGGGTCTTGTCCCAGTACTTGGGGGACATGGCAGCAATCTGCATAGCAACGTTCTTGCCCATCTCGGTGACATCAATGCCGCCCTCAACAGCCAGGTTCACCAGAACACCGTGGGTGCCGCCGGCGTGAACATAGGCAACGGAGGTATTGTCGGCAAACCGGGCAAACCGGCGGATCTGCATGTTCTCACCGATGGACATGACCTTCTCCTGCATGATCTCGGTGACGGTCAGGTTGGAATCGGGGTAGGTGCAGGCCTTCAGAGCGTCCACATCGGCAGGATTCTGGGTGGCGACAACGGTAGCCAGATTCTTCACCAGATCCATAAAGGCATCGGTCTTGGCGGCAAAGTCGGTCTCGGAGTTCACTTCGATCACAACACCCACGCCGTCCACCACGGTGGCGTAAGCAACGCCCTCAGCGGCGACCCGGTCAGCCTTCTTGGCAGCCTTCGCCAGTCCCTTTTCCCGGAGCCAGTCAACAGCCTTGTCCATCTCACCGTCGGTGGCCTGGAGGGCCTTCTTGCAATCCATCATGCCGACGTTGGTCATTTCACGGAGCTTCTTAACGTCCTGAGCAGTAAAAGCCATTTTCGTTTCCTCCTATATCTGTAGCTTATTCAGCGGCGGGCTCGGCAGCGGCCTCAGCCTCAGCAGCCTGAGCGTCCTCACCCTGACGGCCTTCGATGGCAGCGTTGGCCATGGCAGCGGCGATCAGACGGATGGCGCGGATGGCGTCGTCGTTGCCGGGGATGACGTAATCGATCTCATCGGGGTCGCAGTTGGTGTCCACGATGGCCACGATGGGGATGTTCA
>CAYRDE010000180.1:0-3420 GCA_964422935.1 uncultured Oscillospiraceae bacterium
TCACCGGGCCCATCATGTTGGCGAAGGCGGCGGCACGGGATGCGTTGCTGCGCAGCGTCTCGTTCAGCGCGTCAAATTCCTTCTTGGAAACCTCCTCATGGCAGAAGACCTTCACCACCCGCTGCCCGTTGATCATCTCCTCCACATAGCCGTTGACAGCGCCCAGCGCCCTCTGCTGACCGATGAAGAAGCCGGCGGACTTCCCCGCCACCACCTTGGTGACGAAGACAATTCCCGACACCGTCACCAACAGCACACAGGTGAGAATGGGAGAGGTAACCAGCAGGGCGATGAACACCACAATCAGGGTGGCTACCGCGGAAATGCACTGGGGAATGGACTGGGAGAGCATCTGCCTGAGGGTATCGATGTCGCTGGTGTACCGGCTCATAATGTCACCGGCGGGATGGGTGTCAAAGTAGCGGATCGGCAGGGTCTGCATATGGGTGAACATCTCGTCCCGGATGGTCTTCTGGGTGCCCTGGCCTACCTTTGCCAGCAGGAAATGCTGGATGAAGGAGGACAGCATACCGATGAGATAAATGCAGGCGAGCATTCCCAGAAACTGGATCAGGGGCGTATAGTCCGGGTTTTCCGCAAGCAGCATGGGGGTGATGTAATCATCCACCAGGGTGCCCAGGGAGGAGGAGCTGACCGTCATGGCGATGGCGGAGAACACGATGCAGATTACCACGATCACCATGGTCGCCTTGTATTGCGCCATATAGCGAAGCAGTCGGGTAATGGTTTTCTTGGGGTCTCTGGCCTTTCTGCCGTCACCCCGTATTCTTGCAGCCGCCATCAGTCCTCCCCTCCTTTCGCCTGGGATTCATAGACTTCCCGGTAAATATTCGAGGTCTTCATCAATTCCTCATGGTTGCCGCTGGCTACAATCCGACCGCCGTCCATGACAAGGATCAGGTCCGCGTCCTCAATGGAACTTACCCGCTGGGCAATAATCAGCTTGGTGGTGCCGGGAATCTCCTCCCGGAAGGCCTTGCGGATCATGGCGTCTGTATGGGTATCCACGGCGGAGGTGGAATCGTCCAGGATCAGGATCTTCGGCTTTTTCAGCAGGGCCCGGGCAATGCACAGCCGCTGCTTCTGACCGCCGGAGACATTGGTGCCGCCCTGTTCGATGTGGGTATCGTATCCGTCGGGGAAGCCCTGAATGAAGTCGTCGGCACAGGCGAGAACACAGGCATGGCGCATTTCCTCGTCGGATGCCTCGGGGTTGCCCCAGCGGAGGTTTTCCTTAATGGAGCCGGAGAACAGCACGTTCTTTTGCAGCACCATGGACACGGCCTCCCGGAGGGCTTCAATGTCGTAGTCCCGGACGTCCACGCCGCCCACCCGGACAGTTCCGGCTGTGGCATCATAGAGTCTGGGAATCAGCTGCACCAGGGTGGACTTGCTGGAGCCGGTGCCGCCCAGGATGCCTACGGTCATGCCCGGGGCAATGTGGAGATTGATGTTCTCCAACGCATTCCGGTTGGCTTTCTCGGAGTACCGGAAGGACACATTCTCAAAGTCCACGGAGCCGTCCTTCACCTCCATCACCGGGTTTTCCGGTTCTGCCAGGGCAGGCTTCTCCATGAGAATCTCCGCGGTACGGCGCAGGGGGGCACGGCTCATGGTCAGCATAACGATGACCATGGAGAGCATCATCAGGCTGCTGAGAATCTGGCTGGTGTAGGTGAACATGGAGGTCAGCTGACCGGTGGTGAGGCCCCGGCTCATATCGTTGCCGGACTGAATCACCATGGTAGCGCCCAGATAGGAAATCGCCAGGATACAGCTGTACACCGCCAGCTGCATCAGGGGGTTATTGGCAGCCATAATCCGCTCCGCCCGGACGAAGTCCTTGTAGATGTCACCGGACACGGAGGTGAACTTCTCCGTCTCCCGGTCCTCCCGGACGAAGGACTTGACCACCCGGATGCCGTGGATATTTTCCTGGACCACGTTATTCAGCCGGTCATAGGTTTTAAACACCCGGTCAAAAATGGGGAACACCAGCCGGATCAGCACAAACAGGCCCACTGCAAGCAAAGGCAATGCGATGCAGTAGGTCAGGCACAGCTTGGGGCTGATGGAATAGGCGTTGGTCGTGGCGAGAACCAGCATCATGGGGCAGCGGATCGCCATTCGGAGCATCATCTGGAATGCCATCTGGATATTCGCCACGTCGGAGGTCAGCCGGGTGACGATGCTGGCAGTAGAGAATTTGTCAATATTGCTAAAGTCAAAGGTCTGGACCTGATAGAACATATCATGTCGCAGGTTCCGGGCGAAGCCGGTAGCGGCGTAGGTGCCGGCAAAGGCCGAGGCAATGCCGAAGCCCAGAGAGATAAACGCGTACAGCACCAGGATCAGGCCGTATTTCACCACGGCCCCCATGTCTCCCGGGGTGACGCCCAGGTCCACGATTTTTGCCAGAACCAGGGGAATCTGCACCTCCATGTAGACCTCACCGGTCATACACAGGGGACTTGCCAGAGCCGCCCACTTAAACTCCCGGATAGACCGGGCCAGTTTTCGTATCATCTAAATATCTTCCTCCTTTTTCGTTTCGTTGGGGACGCTGCCTCCCAGATTGCGGATGGCCCGGTCCAGGAACCGAAAGAACAGCTCCCGCTCCTCCGGGGTAAAGTCTGAAACCAGGTTTTCCTCCGTCTCCCGGATGCGGGCATAGAGCACATCCATGCATTCGAATCCCTTGGGAAGCACCCGGATGCGTTTGCATCTGCGGTCACATTCGTCCGGAATCAGCTTCAGAAATCCTTTCTTTTCCAGCCGGGACAGCAGGCCCGACACGGTAGGATGGCTCAGGCCAAAGGCCTCCTCCACGTCCCGGGGGCAGGGCATTTCCTTCTGGCGTACCACGAAACCGATCACATGACCCTGGGAACAGGTCAGCTCCATGTCCTCCAAAGAGGCACTGACCTGCTGATCGATCATGGAAAACAGCATGCGCAGCTTCGGCCCATAGTGTTTTTCCCGCAAGGAATCACCTCCGCAAAATAAATGTAGCAAGCTACGCAATATACTATCACAGGGAAAGGCCAGATGCAAGGGACTTCAAAAAAAGTTTACGATTTTTTCCATGGGGTATTTTTCCCGGAAGCAGGCATACTAAGCCCAGAGGTGAAGACAATGTGCGAAAAGGAAAACGAACGGGAGAAAAAGCCCATCCCCTGGGAAGCAGCGGACCCAAAGCCGCCGGTGATTCAGTCCGGGCATCTGGAGAACCGGGTGAGAAATTAGCCCTCTCAGTCACGGCATTCGCCGTGACAGCTCCCCCAGAGGGGGAGCCAAGTGCGTGGTTCCATATCTTTAGCGCTGCAAAAACTTTTGGAACCCCACTTGCCTCTCCCTTTGGGAGAGGTGCCCCAGTGCGCACACTGGGGCGGAGAGGGT
>CAYRDE010000181.1:0-3412 GCA_964422935.1 uncultured Oscillospiraceae bacterium
TCACCAAGCTGGGCTTCGAGGCCCAGTTCCAGCACCTGTCTCCCGGCGGCGCCATTTCCTATGTGGAGGTGCCCAACATGCAGCAGAACATTGACGCGGTGGTCGAGGTCATGCAGTTCATCTACGACAACATCATCTACGCGGAGCTGAACACCAAGTCCGACTACTGCCAGGCGTGCGGCTACGACGGCGAGATTGAGATTCGGGAGGATGCGGACGGCAAGCTCATCTGGGTCTGCCCCCAGTGCGGCAATACCGACCAGAACAAGATGAACGTGGCCCGCCGTACCTGCGGCTATATCGGCACCCAGTTCTGGAACCAGGGAAGAACCCAGGAGATCAAGGATCGGGTCCTGCACCTGTAAGAGGCTTTTCTTCCAGAAAACAGAAAAGAAAATCCCAGTCAAGGCATATGCTTTGACTGGGATTTTTGCTGCTTTTGGTAAGATCAAGCGGCTTCGAGTTCGTCGATGCTCTCGGACTCCGTGGTCACGACGGAGGCTTCGGTTGTTGCCACAGTGCTCTGCGTCGTCGCCGTGGTCGTTTCTGCGGTGGTTTCCGTAGTGGTTTCGGTGGGCTTCTCCGTAGGCTTTTCTGTAGGCTTCTCCGTGGGCGGTGTGGTAGGCGCTGTGGTGGGTTCCGCTTCTACCCGGGCGATGATCTCGTCCGTGGTGTCGTACCGGGAATCCACCAGAGAATCCCGGGAGATCAGCTCGTTGGTCCTGCGGTCGTATTTGAGCAGATAGGTCCGGACCAGATAGCCGTTTTGTCCCTCCTGGAGTACGTCGCCGTCCTTGTAGCCCTGGTCGTTGTCATAGGGGTAGTCCTTGTATTCCTTGTCCGGCAGATAGGTGTTCTGAATCCGGCTTTCCAGCTTGACGTAGTAGTCGCGCTGGTCGGTGCCCAGGATTCGGACGGAGACATTGCTGTTCGAAACCTCCGCGTGGATGGTGATGGGATAGTCCGTGTTGTTTTTCAGCCGCAGGTCCCGGCGGCCCCATTGGATGTCCGCGTCCAGGCCGTACTCAATATAGGACACGGGATGGTCATGGTTGGTGCGGGAGGAGATTTCCAGGTCGGACAGAAGGGCGCAGTAGTAGAGGGTAGAGGCTACCTGACTGATGCCGCCTCCCAGCACCGATTCTTCCTCCACACCGGTGCCCACAAAGGCGTATTTGTAGCCCTTGCCGGAGGTGGGCTGTCCCAGATGGTCATTGAAGGAGAAAACCTCGCCGGGGTTTACCACGGCGCCGTCCAGGGCCTCACAGGCCAGACGGATATTGATGGTCCGGTTTTCGCTTCGGTTGAAAGCGGTCTGATGTTCTCCCAGAATGTCCCGATAGAGCAGCTCGTCGTCCATGACCTCCGGGGTGATATAGGTCATGGAAATCCGAATCTCCTCTCCGTAGTCCGCCTCAGCCACCAGACGCTTGGCCTCTTCCACATCAAAGCCGTAGCCGTAGGAGGCGGGAATGGTTTCATAGGTGGTGGGATCGATGCTGGCGTCTACCGGGGCAATGTAAAATTCCAGATAGACGGCGTCAAGATCCAGGGGGTCCGGCAGGGAGGTAGGCTCCGCGTTGTCCACGGTGATCTGGAATTCAAACCGGCTGTAGGCGTCCAGGATCTGGTCCAGCACGGCGTCGGTGTCGAACTGGATACCCGGGGTGCCCATGGTGATGACCAGGGTCTGGCCCGGGGCGTTCTTGTCGAACTGATCGGCGGAAAGCTCCGGCTGGGTTCCCTCCAGGCCGTACTGGGTCTGGGTGAGGGCAGTGCCCACGGTGGCGGCAAAGGTGTCAAGCGCCTCCTGAATCTTCCGCTTGTTGATGTCCAGGTAAGGGGAGAGAGGCACAGTATAGGGCTGGGACTGGGAGGAAAGATAGGCCTGCTCCTTCTCGGCGTTGGTTCCCTTGCGTCCATAATCATAGGCAGCGTTGACGGCGCCCTTCACATCCAGCTTCACCGAGGCGTCCGCCGGAGAAATCCGGACCTCGCTGCCTGCCAGGGACACGGTCATATATTCCCGGGCCAATCGGGTATCGGCGCTTTGCCGGACAAGGGTTATGGCCTCTTTCTTGGTCAGACCGCCTACGTTGACCCCAGCCACATAGACATTGTTCAGAATCTTTCGGTCATAGGGATCGGATGTGCTGGCAAAGAAGACGGAGATCACCCCCACAATGACCACAAGGGCCAGGCCGCACAGGGCAATCAGGGCGATCTTTTTATTCGCATAGCAGAAGTCCATGACCCGGTTGCACAGGTTCAGGGCCTTATCCAGGAAGGAACCGCCAGAAGCATCGGATTCGTCATCGGAATCGTCATCCTCTTCCGGTTCTTCCTCCATGGGCTCCTCCTCCGGGAAGAAGTGCAGCTTCTTCGGGGCATGGGGAGCAGGGTCCGGCGTATCCGGCCTGGGAGGAACCTCAGAGGACTGAGACAGAAGGGCGGAAAGATCCACTTCCGCATCAGATCCGGTGGGGACGCTGCCGGGAGCGGCGCTTTTCGGAGGGGTAAAGGGATCAGAGGCCGGTACATCCGGGATGGACTCCTGACCGGTCATTTGGCGGTAGGCCCGCCTGATTTCGGGGTCCTCTTCCCGCCGGGGGCGGGGGGAGGAAAATTTACCTTTTGACATTGGAATCTCCTTTCACAGGAGGAAAGTCCCGGCGATGGGAGAAGCAGCTTCCGACGCTCCTTCCAATTTCCGGAAAAGAGGGGAAAATAAGGGGACTTTTTCCTGAAAACACATAAGCATTTGGTGGATATTATACCACGGAAACAGAAAAAAGCAAGATTTGTTACAGGAAGTTAACAATTGCAGCAGCTGCGGTATCGATCAATGAAAACCCGGCTCTGTTTCAGACTGTCTACCCCGGAAGAGAGCTTTATCCGCAGGGTCGGCTCCTTGGCATTTGCCAGGAAGGTGACCCGGGCCTTGTAGTCCGGGTCGGCACACAGGGCGCTGACGGCTTCGAAATTCAGATTCACCAGGGTGAACAGCACGTCGCCGGACTTCTGACGGATGTCCTTGACCCCGGCCTCCCGGGCCTTTGCCCGGAGAAGGGCAATGTCGATCAGGTTCAGAACGCCCTTAGGCGGCTCGCCGTACCGGTCCACAATCTCGTCCAGCAGATCGTCGGCGTCCTCCTGAGACCGGATGGCTGCCATCCGGCGGTACAGATCCATCCGCTCCTCACCCCGGGAGACGTAGTCCTTATCCACATTGGCGGTTACGTTCAGGTCGGCGGTACAGTCGGGGGCCTTGGGGGCCTCCCCACGCTCCTCCAGAACGGCTTCATCCAGGAGCTTTAAGTACATATCGTAGCCTACGCTGGACATGTGACCGGATTGCTCCGCGCCCAGCAGATTGCCCGCGCCCCGAATCTCCAGATCCCGCATGGCGATC
>CAYRDE010000182.1:0-3375 GCA_964422935.1 uncultured Oscillospiraceae bacterium
TCCACATAGAAGACCTTGGAGGCGGCAGCCAGCACCAGTCCGAAGACCAGGCCCAAGCCGCCCAAAATCAGTATCGCAATCAAAATTTCCATGGTTCGCCCTCCTTAAAAAATGCTCAGGCCGGAGAAGCCCATGAAGGCCAGCGCCAGCAGACCCGCGGAGATCAGGGCAATGGGGAAGCCCTTGAAGCATTCGGGGCAGTCGGCCTTGTTGACCCGCTCCCGGACGGAGGCAAACAGGACAATCGCCAGGGTGAAGCCCAGGCCGCCGGCAGCGCCGTTGACGGTGCTGAGGAGGAAATTGTACCCCTCCTGGACATTCACCAGCACCACGCCCAGAACGGCGCAGTTGGTGGTGATCAGAGGCAGGAACACGCCCAGAGCCTTATACAGGGCAGGCACGGACTTCTTCAGGAACATTTCCACCACCTGAACGATGGAGGCAATGGCGAGGATGAAGACCACGGTCTGCATGTACTCCAGCTTCAGGGCAACCAGGGCCAGATTCAGGCCGTAGCACACGGCGGAGGCCAGCGCCATAACGAAGGTAACCGCCATGCCCATGCCCAGGGCCGTATCGATCTTCTTGGAGACCCCCATAAAGGGGCAGATGCCGTAGAACTTCACCAGAATGAAGTTCTGGCTCAGCAGGGCGGCAATGAGGATGCCGATAATCGCTTGCATTACTTCACAGCCTCCTTCTTCTTACTCTTCATTTCCAAGTGCTTCATCAGCCACTGGGAAAAAGCGATGACAAAGCCCAGCACCAGGAAGCCGCCTACCGGCATGACCATCTGCATGGCGGGGAACTGGGCGGGGATGATGCGGATGCCCTCGCCGCCGTTTAACAGGCCGCCGCCGAAGGTGCCGGAGCCCAAAAGCTCCCGGATCACGCAGACGATAATCAGCGCCACGGTGTAGCCGAAGCCCTGGGTCAAGCCATCCACAGCAGAGGCCAAGACGCCATTTTTGGATGCGAAGGCTTCCGCCCGGCCCAGAATGATGCAGTTAACCACGATCAGGGGGATGAACACGCCCAGGCTCTCGGACAGAGCCGGAATGAAGGCCTGGAGCAGCAGGTCCACGATTGTGACGAAGCCTGCGATGATGGTAATGTAGGCCGCAATCCGGATCTGGGAGGGGATCACCTTCCGCAGAGCGGAGATCAGGATATTGGAGCAGGTCAGAATGACGGTAACCGCCAGGCCCATACCGATGCCGTTAAAGAGGCTGGTGGTGATGGCCAGGGTAGAGCACATACCCAGCAGCTGAACCGTAACCGGGTTCTTGGTCAGCAGGCCCTCATGGAATTGTTTCTTAAAATTCATTTTTTAGACCTCCTTAGCCCAGCTTCGCCACGCAGCTCAGGGCCGCGTTGACGCCCGTGGTCACTGCCCGGGAGGTGATGGTAGCGCCGGTGATGGCGTCAATTTCGCCGCCGTCCTTGGAAACTGCCAGCGTGCCGGAGGTGCCGACAAACTGTCCCCGGAAGGCTTCGCCCGCGGAAGTGGTGGCAGCGCACACCGCGCCCAGACCGGCGGTTTCCGCCTGGCTGACAACGGAGATGCCCAGCACCTTGCCGTCATTGCCCACGCCCACCATCATGGTGACAGCGCCGCCAAAGCCATTGGGGGAAACCTCTACGGCATAGCCGCCAGCGCCCTGGTAAACGGTGGACACCAGCCCCGTGTCGTCGGTGAAGGCCACAGACTCGCCGCCGCCGGGAAGGACTTCCTCGATGGCGCTGCGGAGCTTCTGGGCGTTAAATGCCTCAATTCTGGGCTGGGTGATGGAGTTGACGCCAGCCAGGGCCACGGCAACCACCGCTGTAATGATCAGCAGGGTCAGGGCCAGCCGGAGTACATACTTTGCGGTAGATTCCTTTTTCATTACTTTGCCGCCTCCTTCTTGGGTGCGCCAAACTTCACGGGACGACCGATCCGGTCCAGCAGCACCACGCAGGTGTTCATAACCAGGATGGCATAGGAAACGCCCTCATTGTAGCCGCCGAAGTAGCGGATCAGAACGGTCACAACACCGCAGCCAATGCCGTAGACGATCTGCCCCAGCTTGGTGATGGGGGAGGTCACATAGTCGGTAGCCATGAAGATGGCGCCCAGCATCAGACCGCCGGAGAAGAGGCTGCTGAGCATCCAGGCAATCCGGTCATTGCCCTGGGGGAACAGGAATGTCAGAACCGCTACGGTGAGAATGTAGGACGCGGGAATCCGGGCGGTAATCACCTTCCGGTACAGCAGGTACACACCGCCGATGATCAGCAGCAGGGCGGAGGTTTCGCCGATGCAGCCGCCCACATTGCCCAGGAACATCTCACCGATGGAGGCCTCGGGCAGCATTCCCTGATGCATAGCGCCCAGGGGGGTGGCAGCGGTAACGGCGTCAGCAGTGGACAGAAGTCCCGCCGCGTTGTTGAAGCCAACCTTTACCCAGGTGCTCATCAGCACGGGCCAGCTGAACATAAAGGCACGACCAGCCAGGGCGGGGTTGACGATGTTCTTTCCAAGACCGCCGAAGAGCATCTTTACCACGATAATGGCGAAGAAGTCGCCCAGGATGATGGTCCAGTAGGGAATGGTGACGGGACATACAAAGGCCAGCAAGGTGCCGGTGACCACTGCGGACAGGTCATAGACCTTGCAGTGTTTCTTCATAATCTTACACCAGGCCCACTCAAAGAACACGCAGGCGGCGACGCTGACCAGGGTCACCGTCAAGGCCCGGAAGCCGAAGAAGTAGACAGAGCCAATCAGGGCGGGAGCCAGGGCGATCAGCACATCCCGCATAATGGTTTGGGTGGTGGCGGGCGCATGGGCGTGGGGAGAGCTGGAAATGGTCAGCTCATAAAAATATTTCATCTGTGCCATAAACCTTACCCCTCCTTAAGCCTTCGCTTTGGCCTTAGCCGCTTCGTTGCGGATCATCTGCTTTGCCACCCGGAAGCCCAGCACCAGAGGGACGCTGGCGGGACAGGTGTAAGCGCAGGAGCCGCACTCGATGCAGTCCATAACATTCACGGCCTTCATCTCCGCCACATCGCCGCTCTGGAGTGCCTGATACATCAGCACCGGCATCAGCTTCATGGGACAGGCGTCGATGCACTTGCCGCAGCGCAGGCAAGAGGGCTCTTCCACAGCGTAGGCGTTGCGGTGGCCCAGAACGGTGATGGCGTTGACACCCTTGATGGTGGGAACGCTCAGGTCATACTGGGCAACACCCATCATGGGACCGCCGGAGAGAACCTTATAGGGGTTCTCGCTGTGACCGCAGGCGTCGATCAGATCATTGAAGGAGGTACCGATGGGCACCAGCAGGTTCTTCGGCTCCATGAGGATGTCGCCGGAGACGGTGACGATCC
>CAYRDE010000183.1:0-3349 GCA_964422935.1 uncultured Oscillospiraceae bacterium
ATTCCTCCAAGAATGCCCGTGCCATCTCCATCCTGTACGGCGGCTCCATGAACGATAAGAACGCCTTCGAACTGCTGGCACAGCCCGACATCGACGGCGGCCTCATCGGCGGCGCTTCCCTGGTTCCCGAGAAGTTTGTCAAGATCATCGAGGCAGCCAACCAGCCCACCGTGTAATTCCAAAACCCCTGGGCAACTGCTTTGCAGTTGCCCATTTTCTTTTTCGAGGTGTTTCCTTTGCTGACACGCGTACTTTCCTCCGACGACCCCCAGGCCCCGGCATTGGCAGCCCAGCTGATCCGTCAGGGGGAGCTGGTCGCCATTCCCACGGAAACCGTTTACGGTCTGGGAGCCGACGGATTAAACGAAGAGGCCGTCGCCAAAATCTTTGAGGTCAAGGGCCGTCCCCAGGACAATCCCCTGATTCTCCACATCTGCGACGCCTCTCAAATGGCCCTTTTCTGTCACGACATTCCCAAAGCCGCCTATGATCTTGCGGAGGCCTTCTGGCCCGGGCCTCTGACCATGGTACTGCCGGCCCGGGATCTGGTGCCCCGGCGCACCACCGCCGGACTTTCCACCGTAGCAGTCCGGTGCCCGGACAGCGCCGTTACCCGGGAGATCATTCGTCTTTCCGGGGTGCCCATCGCCGCCCCCTCCGCCAATCTCTCCGGAAAGCCCTCTACCACCACCGCCCAGCATGTCCTCCATGACCATAATGGACGCATTGCCGCCATTGTGGACGGAGGCCCCTGCCGGGTAGGCGTGGAATCCACCATTGTGGATCTAACGGAGGACCGCCCCCGTCTTCTCCGCCCCGGCGGAATTACCCCGGAGCAGCTGATCGCCGTTCTGGGGGACCTGGTGGTGGACAAGGCCGTCACAGCCCAGATTGACAAGGATGCGGTTGTCAAGGCCCCGGGTATGAAGTACCGGCATTATGCCCCTTCCGAACCGGTGGTCATTGTATCCGGCAGCCGGGAAAAAGCCGCCGCCTATATCCATCGCCATTTTGCCCCCGGAGATCGGGTCCTGTGCTTTCAGGAGGAGCTTCCCCTGTACTTTGACTGTAATCCCCTGGCCTATGGTCAGGAGGCAGATGTGAATACCCTGTCCGCCGGACTCTTTGCCGCATTGCGGGAACTGGATGATCCCGCCATCCATCAGGTCTATGCCCGGTGCCCCGAGGGCGGCGGCGTTGCCTACGCCGTTCAAAACCGGCTGAAAAAGGCAGCGGCCTTCCACATTGTGAACGCGGAGGAAGAGGCATGATTCTGGGGATCACCGGCGGCACCGGCTGCGGAAAGACCACCCTTTTAAGACTTCTCCGGGAGAAAGGCGGTCTGGTCCTGGACTGCGATGAACTCTACCACGAGCTTTTAAAGCGGGACAAGAATCTGCTCTCTTCCATCGAAGCCCGGTTTCCCGGCACCGTGGAGGGAGGCACCTTGCAGCGGAAAAAGCTGGGTGCCCTGGTCTTTTCTGACCGGGAAGCCCTTCTGGACCTAAACCGGATTACCCACCATGCGGTCAGGCAGGAGGTTCTCCGCCGTCTGTCGGAAGCGCCTGCCCTTGCCGCCATTGACGCCATCGCCCTGTTTGAAGGAGGGCTGGCTGAGCTTTGCGACGTGACCATAGCCGTCACCGCGCCGGTGGAGGACCGGGTAAAGCGGCTCATGGCCCGGGATGGGATTTCCGAAGACTACGCCCGCAGCCGCATCGCTGCCCAGCATTGTGAAGACTGGTTTCGTCAGCGCTGCAACTATGTGCTGGAAAATAACGGAACCGAAGGGGCCTTTCGTGACAAATGCCTTGCTTTTTTACAGGGGCACGGTATAATGGAATCAGATTAATTCGCAAAGGAGAAACGATATGACTACTGAAGAACTCCGGGAGAACCTGCTCATGGCTCCCAAGAACGGATATGCCCGCATTCAGGGCGAACAGCGTTCCGAAATGAACGCCTACTGCCGCCGCTACATGGCCTTTATGGATGCCTGCAAGACAGAACGGGAGGCCACGGCCTGGGCCTCCGCAAAGGCCGAAAGCCTGGGCTTCAAGCCCTTCACCCCCGGCATGGACTGTAAGCCCGGGGACAAGATCTACTACAATAACCGAGGTAAATCCATCGCTCTGGCGGTGATCGGCACCGAACCCTTAAGCGCCGGCGCCAACATCTGCGCCGCCCATGTAGACTCCCCCCGGCT
Organism: uncultured Oscillospiraceae bacterium; assembly: GCA_964422935.1. Taxonomy (GTDB): domain Bacteria; phylum Bacillota; class Clostridia; order Oscillospirales; family Oscillospiraceae; genus Faecousia. The sequence goes on from CAYRDE010000183.1 coordinate 2,207, forward strand.
GGACATCAAGCCCAACCCCCTCTATGAGGAAACGGAGATTGCCTACTTTAAGACCCACTACTACGGCGGCATCAAGAAGTATCAGTGGCCCACCATTCCCCTGGCTATTCACGGCGTGGTGTACCGCAAGGACGGCACCGTGGTCACTGTCACCATCGGTGAAAGTGAAGACGACCCCGTGCTGATGATCTCCGACCTGCTGATTCACCTGGCTGGCGATCAGATGCAGAAGACCCTGGCTAAGGGCATCGAGGGTGAGCAGCTGAATGTGATTCTGGGCACTGAGCCTCTGGAGGGTGAGGGCAGCGACCTGGTAAAGTTGCACATTATGCAGCTGCTGAATGAAAAGTACGGCCTCATCGAATCCGACTTCCAGTCCGCCGAGCTGACCATGGTGCCTGCCGGACGGTGCCGGGAGGTTGGTCTGGACCGGAGCCTGATCAGTGCCTATGGTCACGACGACCGGGTCTGCGCCTACGCCGAGCTGGAGGCCCTGTTCTCCATTGAGAACCCCAAAAAGACCGCCGTATGCATTCTGGCGGACAAGGAGGAGATCGGCTCCGTGGGCATCTCCGGTATGCAGAGCCACTATTTTGAGCATTTCATGGGCAATCTCTGCGCCGCCCAGGGTGTGGCCCTGGAGAACTGTCTCGCCCAGTCCTTCTGCCTCAGCGCCGACGTATCCAACGCCTTTGACCCCAACTTCCCCGAGACCTGCGACAAGCGGAACAACTCCATGGTGAACTATGGCATTTCCATCTGCAAGTACACCGGTGCCCGGGACAAGAGCGGCTGCTCTGACGCCTCCGCCGAGGCCATGGGCCATGTCCGTTCTACCCTGGACAACGCCGGGGTAATCTGGCAGATGGCTACTCTGGGCAAGGTCGATCAGGGCGGCGGTGGCACCGTGGCTGCCTACATGGCAAACCGGAACATCGTCACCGTGGACGCCGGTGTGCCCGTGCTGAGCATGCACGCGCCTCTGGAGCTGGTTTCCAAGCTGGACTGCTACGAAACCATGCTTGCCTGCAAGGCAATTTATCTGGCTTAACTTCATTGGAATCGGCTGCCTTGGCAGAGAACCGGGCAGCCAATTTTTCAGCGTTTCTCCAACCCTCTCCGCCCCAGTGTGCGCACTGGGGC
>CAYRDE010000184.1:0-3282 GCA_964422935.1 uncultured Oscillospiraceae bacterium
CCAGTGTGCGCACTGGGGCACCTCCCCCAAAGGGGGAGGCAAGGGCGTGGTTCCAGAATTTCAGCGTGGTAAAGGAACGTACCACCCACCTGGCTCCCCCTTTGTGGGAGCAGTCACGGCGTAAACGCCGTGACTGAGAGGGCCCTGCCCTCTTGACAATTTCCTTCTTTCCTGCTATCATATCTCCAATTTCATAGGACAGTTCGTGACCATCCTGTCGGTAAACAAAACTAGGGAGTTCGATGGGCTAATCGCGCCCATTTTGGTTTTATGGGCACGGCTGTGCTCATTTTTTTGTTTTCGGAGGCTTTTTTATGCATCACCATACCCGGTTTCTGGTGAACGGCGCTCTCATTGCCGCCCTGTACGCCGTCCTGACCCATCTCCAGAATATCCTGCTCCCCGGCAGTGCCACCTGGGCCATTCAAATGCGGCTGTCGGAAATGCTGTGCGTTCTGGCTTTTTTCACCCCCGCTGCCATTCCTGGCCTTACCGTTGGCTGTCTTCTCTTCAATCTGACCTTTGCCGCCGCGCTGCCCCTGGACTTTCTCCTGGGCTCCGCCGCCACCTGTCTGGCAGCGGGGTCCATGTGGCTGACCCGGAACCTCCGGGTGAGGGGCCTGCCCCTTCTGGGGCTAGCCATGCCTGCCCTTTGGAACGCCCTGCTGGTGGGCTGGGAGCTTACCGTATATATAGGCGGCGGCTTCCTTCTGAACGCAATATATGTAGCCATTGGGGAGGCTGCGGTGCTTTTTGTCTTCGGAACCATCCTGTACCGGCTCATTCTGAAAAGGGGCCTGGAAAGATACCTGTTTTTCGTATAATTCGCCCTCTTGTGCTTTTCCGGAATTGGGATATAATGAAGAGAAACAGATCTTCAGAATAGCGAGGTAATACTTGTCATGCGCTCCAACCAGACCATGCTGGAAGGTCCTCTGTTTACGGGGATCGTCCGCTACACCGTTCCCATTATCCTCACCAGCCTTTTGCAGCTTCTCTTCAACGCCGCTGACCTGATCGTCGTAGGTCAGTTCTGCGGAAGCCTGTCTCTGGCTGCTGTGGGAGCCACCGGTGCCATCACCAATCTCATGGTGAACTTCTTCATCGGCCTGTCTGTGGGAGCCGGTGTCACCGTGGCTCACAGCATCGGCAGCCAGGAAGAGGTGGTCGTCCACCGCACTGTCCACACGGCCCTGCCTGTGTCCCTGATCAGCGGCGTTGTGCTCACCATTCTCGGTGTTGCTCTCTCCCGCACCTTCCTGACCATGATGGGCACCCCGGATACGGTGCTGCCTCTGTCTGCCCTGTACATGGAGATCTACTTCGGCGGTATCACCTTTACCATGATCTACAACTTCTGCGCCGCCATTCTGCGGGCAGCAGGAGATACCAAAAGCCCCCTGATCTACCTTACCTTCGCGGGGATTATCAACGTAATTTTGAATGTCTTCTTCGTGCGGGTCTGTCACATGAACGTGGCAGGCGTGGCTCTGGCTACAATCATCTCCCAGGCCATTTCTGCCGTCCTGGTGGTGCTGGCCCTGATGCGTCGCCAGGATATGTGTCATCTGGAGCTGAAGAAAATGCGGATCTATTCCGCTCCCCTGAAAAAGATGATCCGCATCGGTCTCCCCGCAGGCATTCAAGGCTCCCTGTTCTCCATTTCCAACGTGATGATCCAGTCCTCCGTCAACTCCTTCGGCGATGTTTTCATGTCCGGCAACGCTGCCGCTGGCAACCTGGAGGGCTTCGTCTATGTGTGCCTGAATGCCTTCCAGCAAACGACCGTCAATTACATCGGGCAAAACGCCGGTGCACGGCAGTGGGACCGGATTCGCAAAACCTTCTGGATCTGTCTGGGCTGCGTCACGGTTCTGGGTCTGGCCCTGGGCAGCCTCATGTATGCCATGGGGCCCACGCTGCTGTCTATTTACATCACCGATTCCCAGGAAGCCATCGGCTACGGCATGATCCGGCTGAGCTTTATTTGCCTGCCCTATTTCCTGTGCGGCCTGATGGATACGACCACAGGCGCTCTGCGTGGTCTTGGCGCCTCCTTTACCCCCATGCTGATCTGCGTACTGGGTGTGTGCGGAATGCGTATCGGCTGGATTTATACCATCTTCCAGGTTTCCCGCTTCCATACGCCCCAATGCCTGTACGTTTCCTATCCCATCTCCTGGCTCATTACCTTCCTGTGTGAGTTTGTCGCCATGATGATCGTTTTCAAGAAGCTGTCCAAACACCAATAACCCACACCCCCGGCCTTCCATTTCCCGTTTTCCGAAAGGTGGTTTTCCATGAATCGAATTGTCACCATGGTGCTGAAAAATCTCTTCTTTGTTCCCTGGGCCTGGTTCCGCCTGTGCCGCTATGCCCGGCACCCGGAGCGCTACTCCTGGGAGACCATGTACCGTCACATCCAGATGATTATGCATCGGGCCGTCAAGGGCGGAAACATTGATCTCATCGTCTCCGGACAGGAGAACATTCCCCGGGACAGAAGCTTTATGCTCTACAGCAACCACCAGGGCATGTTCGATCCCCTGGCTGTGGCCGCCACCTGCGACGTGCCCCTGGGCGTGGTGCTGAAAAAGGAGCTGTATCACATTCCCTTCCTCCATCAGGTGGCCCTGTGCACCAAGTCCTTCCCCATGGATCGGGAGGATCTGCGGCAATCTCTGACGGTAATCCGCAACGTCACCGAGGAGCTGAAAGCCGGACGCAGCTATCTTCTCTTCCCCGAGGGGACCCGGAGCAAGCAGGGAAACCAGATGCTCCCCTTCCACTCCGGCAGCTTCCGCTGCGCCCTGAAAAGCCGGTGCGTCATTGTGCCCGTGGCCCTCATTGACTGCTTTAAGGTACTGGACCAGAAGGGAAGCAAGCCTGTCTCCGTCCAGATTCATTACCTGGCCCCCATTGCCTACGAGGAGTACCAGGATCTCAGCACCACGGAGCTTGCCGAGCTGGTTCACAGCCGCATCGAGGAAAAGATCCGGCTGTGTACGCCGGGCGAAGACGCTTCCAAAGAATAAATTCCCATATTTTCCAAGGTTTTCTAATTGGATTGTTCTGTTTTCTCAGGAAAACAGAACAATCCAATTCTTTTTCCTGGTTTTGGGATTTCCGTCGTTTTCTGTCAAATAATTTAAAGAATCTTTAATGTGTGGGCAGTTGATTCCCGCTTTCGGATTCGGTATAATAGGCATCAGGACAGAATACCCGGTTTAGGAGTCTGCAAATAAAAAGTCAAGCCCCAAATGAAAAATACTTCAAAAAATG
>CAYRDE010000185.1:0-3269 GCA_964422935.1 uncultured Oscillospiraceae bacterium
AACAGCGCCGCTGCCACCGAGGAATCCACGCCGCCGGAGAGGGCCAGCAGCACCTTGCCGGTGCCGATTTTCTCCCGAAGGCTCTGGATGGCGGTCTGCTTGTAGTCCCCCATGGTCCAGTCCCCTTTGGCGTGGCAGATCTGGTACAGAAAATTCCGGATCATATCCGTTCCGTGGTCGGTGTGGTTCACCTCCGGGTGGAACTGAACGCCGTAAAAGCCCCTTTTCTCGTCGGCAATGGCCACATTGGGGCAGGCCGCTGAGCGGGCGGTGAGGGTGAAGCCCTCCGGCACCCGGGCCATATAGTCCCCATGGCTCATCCAGGACACCCCCGCATCGGGCAGGCCCCGGAACAGCTTACAGTTTGTATCATAGTAGGTTTCGGTCTTGCCATACTCCCGGGCGGAATCGTCCTGAGCCGGGGTGACCTGGCCCCCCAATGTCTGGGCCATAAGCTGACAGCCGTAGCAGATGCCTAAAATAGGCACGCCCCAGGTAAAAATCTCAGCGTTTACCCGGGGAGCGCTATCCAGATAGACGGAGCTGGGTCCGCCGGTGAAGATGATGCCGATGGGTTTCATGGCCTTCAGCTCCTCCAAAGGCGTGGTCCAGGGCTTTACCTCACAGTAGACATTGCAGGCGCGGACCCGGCGGGCAATGAGCTGATTATACTGCCCGCCGAAGTCCAGAATCAAAACCGTTTCCATTCTCTTTTGTCCTTTCTCTGTCTGGATTCAAACGCCGCTGCTGCCGTAGTTGGCAAGCACCCGGGCGGAAGGGTCGTTTACGTTGCAGCCCTCCCATTCCTTATTGGGCATCCAGAAGTCCGTAACCATCCCGCTCTGGCCCGGATAGTATTTTTCAAACAGCTCCCGGTAGAGGAGCGACTCCTTGGTAAAGGGTCTGGCGTGGCTGTACTTCCCGGAAAGGCGCTTAAATTCCCCGTCCGTATAATAGTCTTCCGCATAGGCCTTCAGGTCATCCACCATGGAGTGGCCTACCGCATCGGAGAAGGCCGCCTTTTCCCGCCACAGAATCTCCGGGGGAAGCCAGTTCCCTTTCGCAAAGGCGTGGCGAAGCAGGTATTTTCCCTTGTGATACCGGTTTAGCTTCTTCTCCGGGTCCACCGCCATCACATACCGGACAAAGTCCAGATCGCCGAAGGGCACCCGGGCCTCCAGGGAGTTGACGGAGATGCACCGGTCCGCCCGGAGCACGTCGTACATGTGCAGTTCCCTCACCCGCTTCACCGCCTCCTCCTGGAAGGCCTGAGCGGAGGGGGCAAAGTCCGTATATTTATAGCCAAACAGCTCATCGGAAATCTCACCGGTGAGCAGCACCCGGATATCCGTCTGCTGATGGATGGCCCTGCACACCAGATACATGCCCATGCTGGCCCGGATGGTGGTAATGTCATAGGTGCCCAGCAGCTCCACGACCCTTTCCAGGTTGCTCAGCACATTCTCCCGGGTAATGATGACCTCCGTGTGGACGCTGCCGATGTAGTCCGCCACCTGCCGGGCGTATTTCAGGTCGATGGCGTCCTTGTCCATGCCGATGGCAAAGGTACGGATGGGCGTCTTGCTTCGCCTGGCGGCAATGGCGCAGACCAGGGAGGAATCCAGGCCACCGGAGAGAAGAAAGCCCACCTTGACGTCCGCCACCAGCCGCTTTTCCACACCGGCAATCAGCTTCTCCCGGATGTTTCGGCACACCGTTTCCAAATCGTCCCGGCATACCGCCTCCACCCTGGTAATCTCCCGGTAGCACACGAATTTTCCGTCCCGATAATAATGTCCCGGAGGGAAGGGAAGAATCTCCCCGGCGGCAAGGCCCACCAGGTTCTTTGCCTCACTGGCAAAGAGGATCACGCCCTGTTCGTCATAGGCATAGTACAGCGGGCGGATGCCGATGGGGTCCCGGGCCGCAATGTAAGACCCGGTTTCCCCGTCATAGAGGATACAGGCGAACTCCGCGTCCAGCATGGCGAACATGGTTACCCCATACTCCCGGTACATGGGAAGCAGAATCTCACAGTCGGAGCCGCTATGGAAGGAATACTTTGGCTCCAGGGCCTCTTTCAGCTTTTCAAAGCCGTAGATCTCACCGTTGCAGACGATGTAGCTGCCGTCCAGTGCAAAGGGCTGCATTCCCTCCGGCGTCGGTCCCATAATTGCCAGTCTGTGAAAGCCCAGCAGGCCGTTGCCGGTATCCACAATCCGGCTGTCATCCGGCCCACGGCTGACAGTTCGTTGAAAGCCCTCCCGGAATTTTTCGATATCGGCGCAGGGGCCGCAGTATCCCATGATCGAGCACATACCCATTCCCTCTCTTTCCAAACGATCAATAAAAAGCAAAAAAGGCGAAAGCGTCTCCAAGGATCTGAAAAATCCTGAAAGACGCCTTTGCCTTTACCTGGGCATTATACGCCGGAAATCCCGGAAAAGTCAACATCTTTTTTCCTTACTTTCCAAGACTGTAATATTCTCCAAAATCTTTTTCTCATCTTTTTTTGTTTCTGTTGGGATTTCCAAAATTTTTCCGGGGGGCCATCCGCCTGTGGAAAATCCCGGGTTCCGGTGGTATAATGAGCGCAAAAATTCTTTGAAGGTGGGTGTGACCGTGAAATATTCCAAGCAAGAGGTCCTTCAGTATGTCCAGGAGGAGGATGTGAAGTTCATCCGTCTGGCCTTCTGCGACATCTTCGGCAAACAGAAAAACGTCTCCATTGTGGCAAGTGAGCTGCCCCGGGCCTTTGCATACGGCATTGCCATTGACGCCTCCGCCATTGCGGGCTTCGGGGACGTGACCCATTCCGACCTGCTTCTGCGCCCCGACCCGGAGACGCTGATGCTGCTGCCCTGGCGTCCGGAGCATGGACGGGTGGTGCGGATGTTCTGCTCCATCGTCTGCCCCGATGGAACACCCTTCCCCTGCGACTGCCGGGCACTGCTGAAAAGCGCCGTGGCCCAGGCGGAGGAAAAAGGACTAAATTTTCTCTTCGGTGTGGAACAGGAATTCTATCTGTTTAAGCAGGACGAGAACGGAGAGCCTACCAAAATTCCCTACGACAACGGAAGCTACATGGATATCGCCCCGGAGGACAAGGGAGAGAATATCCGCCGGGAAATCTGCCTGACCCTGGAGCAGATGGGCATCTGGCCCGAATGCTCCCACCACGAGGAAGGCCCCGGTCAGAACGAAATCGACTTCCGCTATTCCGATCCCCTTACCGCCGCGGACAACGCCATGACCCTCCAGACCATTGT
>CAYRDE010000186.1:0-3240 GCA_964422935.1 uncultured Oscillospiraceae bacterium
CTGAAATAATTATACTCGGGATGGCAGAACCCTTACAGAAACCTATAAGCCAAGTACCTAGTTCCAGTAGAACTAAAATTTGACGATTACCCAAAAGTCTAACGATAACCTAATAATAAAACGATTACCCATAAAACTAACGATTTGTGGATGCCCAGCAATATGCACTACTGATAAATAGACGCAATACAGAAATTACCATCCTCATTTGCAGAGTATCTGCGAGAGAATGATAAAAAAGTTTTGAAAACACCTGGTTTTAGGTGTTAAGCCGCAAAATGAAAAAATCTCCCTTTGCAACCATTGTATCAATGATTGCAAAGGGAGATGGTCCGAGTGGCGAGATTCGAACTCGCGGCATCTTGGTCCCAAACCAAGCGCCCTACCAACTGGGCCACACCCGGATATTCAGTTGAAGGTTTTTCGCAAAGTGGTCAAACATGTGGTCAAACGCTGGTTTTGACCGGGGAAGAGAAGTCGCTGTGAAGAAAAAGTGCCAGTGCCGCAATAGGTTTTCGGAGCGGTTCGTTTTTATGGGAACCGACCTGTTCCAGCTCCCAAATCAAGCGCCCTACCAACTGGGCCACACCCGGATGAATCTTCGCTTCCGTGACTCCGTGAACCTTCGCCCCGGAAGCGAATTCCATTATACACTACCCTGGGAAGAAATGCAACAAAAACTTGTTCCTGCACAAATCGTTATTTGGCATCAGCCAAAGCTTTCAGCGCCGCATCCTGGGTGGACACAAAGAAAAAATCTCGCCCCTGATTGGATTCGTAGATGAAATCCTTTAAGGGCTTGCTGGTATAGTGGGAATAGTCCCCGAAGAACGCTGCCTTGACATGGTAGTTGATGAACTTTTGCAGAATCTCTCCGGCAAGACCGGTGCTGAGAATGAAGAAATCCCTGCAGACAATCTCCTTGTCAATGGCAAGCCGATCAGCGCCGGTTTGGTACCGGGCGGATAGCATCAGATCCATAGCGGAGGAAACATCCGTAATGGCTTCCTCATTTCCGGTGATGACCGCAATGTCAACATCCCCTATCCGTATTTTTTCAATCTTCATGGTTTTCCTCCTTTTTCAGAATTTAAAAAAGAATATCACGGAACAAGAGAACTGTCAAGAAGAAAAAGGCTGGGGTTGGATGGACGCTTGTTTTTTTGGAAAAGCTATGATATGATGCTTTCCAAAGGAGTGATCCCATGATTCCGTTTCATAAGCTGAAATTATCGGAAAGAGAAGAATATAATCAGATGCTGTTTGAAGAGCCTGCCCGGGGGTGTGAGTATTCCTTTGCCAACCAGGTGCTGTGGGGACGGCAGCAGGCGGCCTTTCTTCACGGCTGCGTAGCCATTTTCTCCCACTACGATGGGCGAAGCATTTACCCGTTTCCCATTGGGCAGGGGGATAAAAGAGCCGTGGTTGCAGAGATTTTGGAGGACGCCAAGGAACGGGGAATTCCCTGCCGGATTACGGGTGTGCTGCAGGAGGACTGGGAGGCCCTGGAAAGCTGGTTCCCGGGCCGGTTCTATCGCCGCTGTCACCGGGATGGCTCTGACTATGTGTACGCCATAGACGACCTGGCAGATTTGCGGGGCCGGAAGTTCCAGAAGAAACGAAACCATGTTAATCGCTTTGCCGCCGAGCATCCCGATTATGTGGTCAAGCCTCTGGATGAGGAGAACCTGCCCCAGGCGAAAAAATTGGTGGAGGATTGGTACAGCCGCCGGATTCAGGAAGACCCCCAGGGGGATTATACGCTGGAGCGGGTGGCGATCCATAAGGCTTTCGCAAACTATCAGGGACTGCATATGGAAGGCCTGCTGCTTCTGGATGCCGGGGAACCCATCGCCATGACCATGGGCTCCCGGATGGGGGAGGACACCTTTGATGTCCACTTCGAGAAGGCGAAGGAGGGAATCGACGGCGCCTACGCCGCTATCAACTGCGAGTTCGCCCGATATCTGCGGCTAAAATACCCGGAGGTGGCCTACCTGAACCGGGAAGATGATATGGGAATCGAGGGACTGCGGAAGGCAAAGCTCTCCTACAATCCCCACCACATGGTGGAAAAGTGCTGGGCATATCTTCGGGAGGAAGAGGATGAACATTGATTTCCCGAAGCCGGAGCAGGAAAGGCTGCTGCAAGAGCTGTGGCATCGGGCCTTTGGAGACAGCATGGCCTTTATTCAGGGCTTCTTTGAAACCGGGTATGATCCAAACTGCTGCCGGTGCCTCACTTTGGCGGGGCACCTGGCGGCGGCCCTTTATTGGTTCGATACCCAGTGGGAAGGGGAGACGCTTGCCTATCTCTACGCGGTTGCCACAGACCCAGGTTTTCGGAATCGGGGACTGTGCCGGGCGCTGATGGCGGACACCCACCGGGTGCTGACAGAACGGGGCTACGATGGCGCACTGCTGACGCCGGCGGAGCCAGGCTTGCGGCAAATGTACGGGAGTATGGGCTACCGGGATTGCTGCCGGGTTTTGGAGTTTGCGTGCAATGCCGGGGAGCCGGTGCCTATGAGAAAAATCAATGCAGAGACATATGGGCAATTACGACGGCGCTTTCTGCCAAAGGGCGGCGTGATTCAGGAGGGACGGAACCTAAAGTATCTGGAAACCTACGGGGCGTTTTATGCCGGAGAGGATTTCCTCCTGGCAGGAGCCCCGGACGGGGAAACCTTCCGGGGGCTGGAGCTGCTGGGAAATGAGAAGGCAGGACCCGGCATTCTGGGAGCGCTGGGATACCGAAAGGGCATCTTCCGGACACCGGGAGAGGACAGGCCCTTTGCCATGTTTCGCGGATGCAAAGAGGGGGCCAGACAGCCGGAGTATTTCGGACTGGCCTTTGACTAGAGAGTCACCTCTGGCTGGGGTGGCATTCTCCCGCGCAGGAAAAACGGAAACCATGCAAAAAGCGGGCTGTCTCATGCTGAGGCAGTCCGCTTTCTTACAGGTGGGTATGTTACTGACAAGAGGTCAAGGATGGATCATTGTCGCAAAACGGGCCATCGTCCTGGAGCATTCTTGCGATTTGCAGGACAAATTCTTCTGGCGTGGGCGGATTTTCCTGAAAGGTCATCATGTTCTGTAATGGTTTTGTGTCTTCGGAAGGATTTTCAAATGCGGCATCAATGGCTAGCTGCATCTGGCGGTGAACTTCGTCCGGGGTGGTATCGTGCATATTCCGCTCCGTAAGAGCAGCCAGACCGCATCGCATGGTGCACCGTTTCC
>CAYRDE010000187.1:0-3237 GCA_964422935.1 uncultured Oscillospiraceae bacterium
TCCCCCTGACCACGCTGACCTATTCTGCAAATGATATGTTGACTACCCAGGACATCAATGGTGTAATAGATGGGAGTCTCGAAATTGATTCGCTGCTTTTTGAGAAAAGTGAAGAACTCCGGCAAGAACGTATCACGGAGCTGAGAAAGCACGAAGATGATATGTCAAGATCACAGCAAGAATTATCTCGTGTGGAAAGGGAGAAAGAAGAAGCTCTGGAAAATAATAGGAATTTGCAAAGACAGATAAAGGACAAAGAAAGTGAAGCTGAGCTGGAAAAAAGAGGAAGAATTAATGATAGGCGAGAAAATGAACTTGAAATTGTCCGGCGAAATATGAAAGATATTGATCGGCTAAGCCTACGACTCAATGAGATTAACAAGGAGAACGGAAGAATTGCATGTTTAATTATCATATTCTGTTATTTACTGATATTGGGATCTGTGGCGCTAGTAGTATGGAAGGTCGGCATATGGGGAGAAATAAAGACCTTTATGTCCAAATTCCTTTCTGAATCAGGAAACTGGGGATTTATGTTAGATCTCTTGAAAGTAGTCATTTCCGTGATTTATGGCTTCTTGGCAATCTTGGTTCTGGGTTTCTATTCTCTTTTCAAAGGAAGAGGGTTTGTCACGAGCCCACAATTTATTTGGCGATTAATTAAAAATGAGCTGTCATATAGTAAAGTGCAAACAGAAGTGGCTGGATATGAATGGTTTTTTGAAAAGGTCGGTAATGAGGTCGGCCTAAGAGATCTGTATTATGAAAAGGATGCTGGAATTGACAACATAAAAAAATTTATAATGGAAACCAGATCCGAGCTAACTACACAAAAGAAAGGCCTGGACAATATCCCAGCAGCATGCCATTAGTGCTACTTAGTGCGTACGGAAGATCGAAAAATAAGAAGCGATACGACTCTCTGCTTTTGACCTTCCGCTGGAATCTTCTGTTGAATAATCGCTTGTTACAGTAGGAGATATCTGTTGCCCGTCCAATATAGAGCCTTGATTCTGTCTGTCCGTCGACCGCAGAGCAGAACAATATTTCTTCATCTAACTGGCTGCCATACTGCTGGGTTACCACAGCCGCCAATCTGTCAGTCCCCAGGCGAAGATCTGTGTAACCGCAGGCAATGTAGTATTGTGGACTTTGGTCACTATGGCTGTTGGACCCATGCCCGGTGGAAATGGCTGTTCTGTAACAGTGTGAATGGTGCAGAATCCAGCGCCATTGTGTACTTCCCTGCTGGAGATTGCAAAATCCAACAGCATTGATCCTTACGGATACCTTCTGCTGGTGCTGAGCGTGCTGCCCCAGCTGGGAAGATCCCTGGCACACGAAAAACTGTAGACCCTAATGCCCTGGCATTTGATGGTAAGGCACCGGGAACACATACGAGAACGTGAATGATTAACGGCAGAGTCCTGAAATTGGGACTCTGCCGTGGTTTATTTTGAATAGGTGGTTATTGAGCACTTACCATACAGCGTTATGGTTCAAGGTTCGTATGACTGACCCTTCAGGGGAACGCTGGGAGCAGACCTGCCGCTATATCGATGAAACCCATCTGGAAGTTGGGGGCAACCTGTACCATATCTGTGAGCTTGCGGAGCGAATCCAGCGTAACGGTGCGGAGATCATTCCCCTGCGTTCCGATCTCCCGGAGAAGTGTTTCAGTCTTTTGGAATCTACCGGGGAAATGATCATCATTACCAAGGGCGAGAACGGCTATACCCCTACCGGAATGTTTCCCCAGAACGCTTCTCCAAAAGAGGGTGTGACCGCTGTAAACGCAGCCAATGGCGTGACCAGGGCGCAGGAGGCCGCTATGGTAGCCGGTTCCATGTTCGGCTGGGACACCCCTGCCGCCGATCCTAAGAACTATGATGAGAACGGAACCCCTGTACGACCAAAGGCCAGAGAGCGGGGTGCCAGCAGATGAGCCAGAGGAATAACCTGTGGGCACGGATGGGGATGACCTTTTCGGTGATGCCCCAGGAGGCTGAAAGAATCATTCACGGCTCCCCAGTGGAACAGGCTCAGATGCTGTCCCGAATCTTTTCGGAGGGTCGTGCCAGTTTGGACGGTGACTGTTATATCCCTCGAAGTGTCTTACTGCAATATAACAACGCCCATGGGACACAGTATTTGGCAAACGATATTGCGTTGGAACTCGGATCTCTGGATGGAAAGCCTGTGAAAATGGGAAATACAGGAGTGGTGAAAGTGCGTCCAAAAGACCGGGGCGAGCGTTAAGCAGGAGGTGAACCGATGGCATCAAAATACGAACGCATTACTGACCTTTATTTGCAGGCGGTGGGAGAAGTGGCAACGCCGGAGGTCTGGCCACAGTTTCTCACCACTGCCTGCTACAACTTCCGGCTCTCCTTTGACAAACAAATCCTGCTGTATGCCCAGAGGCCGGATGCCACCGCCGTTCTCCCCATCGAAGGACGGCAGGGCTGGAACCAACGGTTTGGGCGGTGGGTCAATCGCGGCTCCAAGGGGATTGCCATGCTGGACAGCGACAGCAATGGGCAGGCGAGAATCCAATACTACTTTGATATCGCAGATACCCATGCAGGGCGGTATTCCCGCCCTGTTCCCATCTGGGAGGTGCGCCCGGAATATGAGGCAGCAGTCATAGAAACGCTGGAGAACAGCTTTGGCACCCTGAAAAACAAGGAAAATTTAGGGGATGCTCTTGTATCAGCAGCCTCCAATGTTATGGAGGATAACGTTCAGGACTATCTGACAGAGTTGAGGGACTACAAAGAGGACAGCTTCCTGGAACCACTGGATGAGGAATCTCTGGAAGCGATTTTCAAGCCTCTGGTGCAAAATAGCATCGGCTTTATGCTGCTGGTGCGCTGCGGCATTGATCCCAGCGGATACTTCCAACGTGAGGACTTTAACTACATCAAAGGCTTCAACACCCTCCAGACCATCAACGCCCTGGGTACGGCTACCAGCGACATTTCCCAGATGTGCCTGTCCGAAATTGCCAGAACCGTTCTGTCCTTGCAGCGGCAGCAAAATCGCACATTTGAAGAATCTGCCCAAAAGGAGTATGCTGTACCTGAAAACCAATCGGAAAGGAGCATGAACCATGACACAGATCACATACACAAGGCAGGGGGATTATCTGCTTCCGAACCTTCTCCCGCCCCAGGAGCCCCAGATTCCCCGTGGGAAATACGCATCGATGCGCCGGAGATTCCTCCAGCAGAACCG
>CAYRDE010000188.1:0-3221 GCA_964422935.1 uncultured Oscillospiraceae bacterium
GACTGCTGCTGCTTTTTGTTGAAGGACTGGATTTCGTCCAGGTACAGCAGCACCCCATTGGGGGCCATGAAGGTATCCAGCTGGGAGACAATGTCCTTGATGTCCGCCGTGGAGGCGGTGGTGGCGTTTAACTGATAAAGGGTACGGTTGGTTTGCTTCGCGATGATCTTGGCTACCGTGGTCTTGCCGGTGCCACTGGGGCCGTAGAAGACCATATTGGGGATGTTCCCGGAGTCAATCAGACGCCGCAGAATGGCATCCTTTCCTAAGATATGCTCCTGACCATACACTTCGTCCAGGGTTTGGGGACGAAGCAGGTCGGCTAAAGGCTGATACATAGGCGGTTCCTCAACATTTATATTTTTTCCATTATAGCACATTCGTCCGAAAAAAACATCCCTTTCCGGAAATATTTCCGAAAAAAAGCATCCGCATGGTCACGCCATACGGATGCCGTTTCAAAAACACACTTTACAGGAAAATCCCCGCAAAGCCCTGAACTGCCAGATACAGCCCCAGGGCGCTGACAATGGGCGCAGCCACCGCCTTTTCGCCGGAAGCAATCCGGGAGACCATGGAGGTATACAGCCAGGTGAGGGCAGTGAACACAAGACAGCCTCCCAGGCCGATCTTCCAGAAGTCATGCTGGCAGGCAAACCCCGCCATAAGGGGCAGCAGAGCGAAGGTGAAGAAGGAAAGCAGGGCAATGGCTCCATAATTGCGGGGAGTGTTGGGGCTGAGGTAATGCTCTGCCACCAGCACCACAAGACTCAGAAGAGCCATATTCGGGATGTCCAGTCTGGGCAGAACCCCGGCAGGGTTCCAGACCCGGATCAGCATCATAACCAGCATTCCCACAAAGACTACGCCGGTCAGCAGGAAGCTTAAAAAATACGGATGTTTCTTCATAGCTTAACCTCCCCAGGAAGTGGCGCCGGAGGACGCGTCCGCACCGGTGACGAAGCCCACGGCGGAATTGACGCTGCGGGTCACGGCTCTGGATGTGACGGTAGCCCCAGTGAGGGAATCGACAGTTTCCCCAACTGTGGCTTTTCCGTCGGTGTTGAGGAACTGGGCCAGGAACTGCCAGTCCGTCAGGGCCTTCTGGCCCAGCCCCGGAGTCTCGTGAATGTCCCGGATTTGCAGACCGGTAACGGTTCCGTCGTTGAGCACACCGATCAGCATGGCAATATTTTTCGCGTAGCCATGGGTGAGGGTGGCGATGACATAGCCGGTTTCTCCCTGATAGACGTGCTGAATGTTGGTATCCTCGCCGGTATAGGCTTCCTCGGTAAAGGTAGTGGAACCGGGAAGAAGGGTCTGCATTTTGGCGGATAGCTCTGCCTGCGCGTTGGCGGTGCGGATTCCCATCAGGCCGTTATACGCGATAAGGAGAACCAGCGCGGCAATGAGAAGAAAGACAATCGGTGAGACAAGCTTTTTATCCATTGTGACCTTCTCCTTTCTTTACGCCGAACCGGCGGGGACCGGTATAGCGGTCAATGATCCACACAAAGGCGTCCATCAGCAAAATAGCGTAGGTTACCCCCTCGGGGAAGAGACCAAAGTATCGGAAGAACACAGTCAGAGCGCCGCAGCCGATGCCGTAAACCACCTGGCCTCTGGGAGTTACGGGAGAGGTGGCGTAGTCGGTCGCCATGAAAATGGCGCCCAGCATCACGCCGCCGCTAAGAAGCTGGTAGAGCATCCATAAGACAGGATGACCGGTCTTGCTGAACGCAAGAGTCAGCACCGCCACAGTGCCGAGGTAAGCGGCGGGAATCCGAATGGAGATAACCTTCCGGCAGATCAGCCAGGCACCGCCAATCAGCAGCGCCAGCGCGGAGATTTCCCCGATGGAGCCGGGACAGACCCCCAGGAACATCTCCAGAAGGCTCTCCTCCGGCAGAGTGGGCATGACCATGTGATGCAGCGGAGTGGCGGCGGTGACGCCGTCTACGCCCAGCGCCGGATACCGGGTCAGGGCAGCGGGGAACAGAAGCAGCATAAAGGCCCGGGCAGCCAGAGCGGGATTGAAGATGTTCTGTCCCAATCCGCCGCACAGCAGCTTTACGAACAAAATGGCAAAGGCGCTGCCTAAGATTACCACATAATAGGGGACGGAGACGGGAAGGGTCAGGGCGAAGAGCATTCCCGTTACCAGGGCGGAGCAGTCCGGCAGGGTGTTCCGCTTTTTCGTCACCAGGGAATAAAGCAGCTCCGTCAGGACGGCGCAGGCCATGGACATGAGAACCACAGTCAGGCTTCGCCAGCCCAGAACCAGGCAGCCCATCAGGGTGGCGGGGGTCAGGCCGATGACCACGTCCAGCATCAGTCTGCTGCTGCGGAAGTCCCCACGGATATGGGGAGAAGAAGCGACGGTGAGTTTCATTTGCTTTTCGCCTCCTTATAAAGCTTTTTTGCCTTCCGGAACTGCTCTACCAGGGGAAGCTTTCCGGGGCAGGTATAGGCGCAGGAGCCGCACTCGATGCAGTCCAGCAGGTTCAGCCGTTCCAGCTGGGCAATGTCCTCACACTTGCCGAAGCGGTACAGGTACAGAGGCTGAAGGTGCATGGGACATACGGCTACGCATTTGCCGCAGCGCAGGCATACCGGGTTTTCGGCAGCGCCGTTCCGGTCCTTGGGCAGACACAAAATGGAGTTGGTGGCCTTGACCACCGGCACGCTGAGATCGCCCTGGGCCATGCCCATCATGGGGCCGCCGCTGATGACCCGTTCGGTTTCGTCTGTCAGACCGCCTGCCTTTTCGATCAGATCATGGAAGGGGGTACCGATACGGACAATGAAGTTCTGGGGCTTCTCAATGGTTTCCCCGGAAATGGTGACAATCCGTTCCGTCAGCGGGGTGCCCAGGCTGACCGCCCGGTAGATGGCGGCGAAGGTGGACACATTGAATACGGCGCAGCCCGCGGACACCGGCAGCTTTCCGGGGGCGACCTCCCGACCGGTGACAGCCTGGATCAGCTGCTTTTCGCTGCCCTGGGGATAGCGGGTAGGCAGAACCCTAATCTCAATTTCAGGGAATTGGGTGTGGAGGCCCTGGAGCTTTTCGATGGCGGCCTGCTTGTTGTCCTCCACTGCCAGCACCACCCGCTCCGGGCGGAGTACCTGGCGGAGAATCATCATGCCTTGTAAAACCTGCTCGGGCTTGGTGCGCAGGAGGGAATCGTCGGCGGTGATATAGGGCTCGCACTCACAGG
>CAYRDE010000189.1:0-3167 GCA_964422935.1 uncultured Oscillospiraceae bacterium
CTCCTCGGGTCCACCACCTCAATCATAATCGGCACTGTCTCACAGGGCAGTGCCGATTATTAAAAATTTGCTTGGGAGGGATTTGTATGCCGGATTACAAGGCTATGTACTATCACCTGGCAGGGCGCATGGCAACTGCCATGGATGCGCTGGAAGCCACCACCAACGCTCTGACGCAAATCACCGAGAAGCTGAAGCTGGCGCAGCAGACCACGGAGGAAATGTTCCTTTCCGGCCCCGATGACGATGAAGAAGCCGTTTCAGAGTAAGACCCAAATTCCCCACATGGCATCGATCGTGCTGCGATGTTACACAATCTTTAAGGCTTACGTTGAAGCAAACGCGGAGAATTATTGACCCAGGGACAGAATCTTCCTGATATAAAACGATACGGTGTAACCTCGAAAGCGGGGTTACACCGTTTTTATTGGACAACGTCCAGTCCTGTTTACCTTGCGGTATCCCTGCCCAAAAGGGACAGGATGCATTTTTTCATAGCCTCGTAGCTTTCGGGACTAATGTCATGCTCCATTTTGCAGGCATCAATGGCGGCGACCTGATGGTCTACGCCCAGATATACCAGCCAGTCCGTCAGCAGGGTGTGACACTCATAAACCTTTTCGGCAATCTCCCGCCCGGTGTCTGTCAGGCAGATAAAGCCTTCCTCCGTGATGGAGATATAGTCCCGGCTTTTGAGCTTTTTCATTGCCACGCTTACACTGGGTTTTGAAAACTTCAGCTCGGAGGCGATATCAACGGAGCGCACAGAAGGAGATTTCTGGCTTAAAATCAAAATAACCTCCAAATAATCCTCCAGAGATTCTTCGGACTTGTGTTCAATATAGCTCATAGACGTACTCCCAAATAAAGTGATATTTCCGATCCTGCCGTCTGGGGAATGGCAAGAAGGGAAAGTTTTTCCCGACAGAGCAGACTCTCGTAAAATGGGTTTCTTTCCCTTCATTATAAGCCGTTTCCGGAATTTTGCAACCGTAATATTTTCAAATTCACCCCAAAAAGAAAAGAGAGGACGAGAAGGGGAGGGGGTGGAAAGACGAAAAAAGGTTGCAAAGCGGGAGCTATTCTGCTATACTGTAAAATAAGGGAAAAGCGGGAATACTCTCCCTGATAGAAAAAATAAAAATTTGGAGGAGTGCCTGTGAGCGCATCCAATATTATCTCACTCCTGGGTGGTCTGGGAGCCTTCCTGTTCGGAATGAAGTACATGGGAGAAGGCCTGGAAATGGCGGCCGGTTCCCGGATGAAGGACCTTCTGGAGAAGCTGACCCGGAATAAAATCCTTGGCTTCCTTCTCGGTGCGCTGGTAACTGTGGTCATCCAGTCCTCCTCTGCCACCACTGTGATGGTCATGGGCTTTATGAATGCCGGAATCATGGATCTGTTCCAGGCCACCGGCGTCATCTTTGGCGCCAACATTGGTACAACCATCACCAGCATCCTGATTGCCCTGGATGCCTCCGGCATTGCGCCCTTCTGCATTTTCCTGGGTGCGGCGCTGATGCTCTATGCTCCCAAGCGGCAGGCACAGCATTTCGGTCAGGTTATTCTGGGCTTTGGCCTCCTGTTCCAGGGCCTGCATACCATGAGCGGCGCTATGGAGCCGCTGAAGGATGCCCTGTGGTTCCAGAGCTTTATCCTCCATGCTACCAATCCCGTGCTGGGGCTGCTGGTGGGCGCGGCACTTTGCGCCGTGATTCAAAGCTCCTCTGCTGCCGTTGGTATTGTCCAGGCCCTTGCCATGCAGGGAATGATGCCGCTGAATTTTGCCTCTTACTTGATCTGCGGTATCAACATCGGCTCTGCCATGCCAACCATTCTTGCCTCCATGAGCGCCAGAAACAACGCAAAGCGGGCCTCTATCATCTATCTGATTAACAACGTGGTGGGCGCAATTATCATGCTCCCCATTACCATGCTGCTGCCCTACACAGACTGGGTGGCGTCCCTGATTCCGGACCCTGCCTTCCAGGTATCCATGCTCCACATTATCTTCAAAGCCGTCAGCGCCGCTGTCCTGCTGCCCATGACCAACCTGGTGGTGAAGCTTACCTATAAGGTCATCCCCAAGCAGGTCCACGAGGATGCCTGCCGCCTGGAATTCATCGACGTCAATCTGGTTGGCTCGCCCAGCGTTACCATGCTCCAGATCCGCAACGAGGTTGACCGGATGGGGAAGCTGGTTATGGAGAACATTACCATGGCGAGAGAGGACATGACCACCAATACGCCGTCCCATGAAAAGAAGATTATGCAGAACGAAACGGTCATCGACTTCCTGGCCGACGCCATCAGCGACTTCCTGGTGAAGCTGAACGTTCAGGAAATCTCCACCAAGGACGCCAAATATGTAAACCGGGTTTATCAGGCCCTGAATGACCTGGAGCGAATTGGCGACTATGCGGAGAAGATGCTCCATCTGGTGGAGCGGGGTCTGGAACAGGGCGTTGCCTATTCCGGAGACGCCCAGCAGGAGCTTTCCGATATCTGTGACAAGGCGGTTTCGCTGTATACACGGTCGGTGGCGGGCTTCTATGGGCAGAACATGTCCATTGACGAACTGAAGCGGCTGGCCCGGCTCCAGCGGGAGATCCGCAGACAGGCCAATCAGTCTCAGGAGAACCATATGCAGCGGATGCGCAAAAACGAGTGTTCCTCCGATGCCGGCATTCTCTTTGGAGAAATGCTCAACTGCCTGAGCCGTATCGGCGGTCACGCCATCAACATCGCGGAGGTATCCGGCCCTCAGAACGGCTGAGATTCCTGCCGTTCCTGAAGAAAAACAGACAAGTCCCGGCTGGGTTCCGACGGAATCCAGCCGGGGTATTTATCTGCCAGCAGGGAGCGTTTTGGGTTGTTCGTCCATGGGAATCCTGCCATGGTATCCTTTGGTAAGCTATAGCGTAATTCTGCCATACAGGCAGAGATGCTGTCATGGGTCGCTTCGTGGCAGAGCAACTCGTAAGACATGATGACACGGAGGACTGGATTTTTTCGGGAAGCTATGCTATAATGCACGGGCACGTTTGCAAACGCTATGGTGCCCATAGCAGAAAAGAGCGAGGTTTATTTTATGATCGATAAGGAAATCAGTGAGATCCGGCGGCATCTGCGCCGGGACCGCAGCAATATCACCCACCTGTTTGGCT
>CAYRDE010000190.1:0-3103 GCA_964422935.1 uncultured Oscillospiraceae bacterium
CGGCCTCGGAGGTGCCCATGGCAATGCCCATGATGTTGCCGGTGTTCAGGCCCATGGCGCCAGCCAGAGCGCTGACATCGCCGTCGTTGGCAACCACGATGGGGATATTGGGGTCAATCTCAGCGGCGGCCCGGTCATAGATGGTCTTCACCTTGTCCCAGTTGGAACGGGGAACCTTGATGAACAGGGAGGCCACCATGGGAGCGTTGCCGATGAAGGTACCGGCGGAGGAAACGCCGATGGCATCCACCCGGGGCATCTTGGAGGCGGCGGTCTTAAAGGCTTCCACGATATGGTTAAAGTGATATTCGGGGTCCTCCTGAAGCTTGGGGAACCAGATCACTTCCTCGGAATAGACGCTCTTGCCGTCGATGACAGCGGAAACCTTCCGGTCGGAACCACCGGCATCAAAGCCGATACGGCAGCCGTCCATATTGCCGCCCATGGGCTCGGCAGTCTCATTGGCTTCGGGGCACTGCTCCAGAGGCAGGTCCACAATCTCCAGATCCCGTTCGTAGAGCTGATTGAAGAAGGTAAAGTCAAAGTGGCGCTCACCCTCGGGACCATATACCGTTTGCAGCCGCTTGGTGATGCAGGAGCAGCCGCAGATAGTGACCCGGAAGCCGCCGATGGACCACAGCAGGAACTTCACATACCGCTCTACATACCGGTAGTCCGCCTCTGCCATCTCCGCGGTACCGTGGATAAAGGTCCGCTGGACGGAAATCCGGCCCTTATCCCGCTCCAGAGCAATGGCAATGGGCTGTTTGGCGTCCTTGAGGTAGGCCTCACGCCATACGCCGAAGGGAATAAACTGGGGGTCCAGCTTGGGGGGATGATTCATCTGAAAGTCGATGCCTAAATACTGCATTTCATTTCCTCCTTGGTTATTTTTAAGCAGCCTCTGTCCGCCCGAAAGGGAAGGCCGGAGGCTTTTTGTAGGCTAACCCTATTATAGCACAGATTAGACAAGTGGCAAGGATAAAATCCCGTTTGTATTTGTCAAAATCGCCTATTTTACAAGCTGCTGGTCATACCCCATGGCGACCAGGGTATGAAAGGCCTCCCACCCCTCCGCCGGGATGTCCTGGGGCAGCTGATAGCCCTTCTTCGCGTACAGGTCAATCCGCTGAAAATCGCCCACAATGACCGCCACCGCGTCCTGTTCCGTCATGCCCTGACGCTTTGCCTCCCGGAGATACTCCGGGATGGTCATTATGGGAGAGGTAACGCGGAAGGCCTGCTCCGGCCAGTACACCCCCATGGCAGCGTCAATCCGCCGCTCCATATAGGGCTTATGGACTCCCAGGATGGAATCATGGGGCGTATGGGTCTTTTCCAACAGCTCCCGGGTAAATTCAATGTTTTCCCTGGTATTGGTGGATTTCCGTTCCAGCAGAATGTTCTCTGCCGGGACGCCCAAAGATACCGCCACATCCCGGAACCGCTCCGCTTCGGACTGGGTAAATAAGCCCTCCGTGCAGCGGCCCAGTCCGCCGGTAAAGAGAATTTTCGGGGCATAGCCCTGGAGATAAAGCTCCACCGAGCGGCGGGCAACATTGTCATCAAAGCTGCCAAAGCCTACGATCACATCCGCCTTTTCCGCCTTCTGATGGAGGCAGAGGTAATCCCATAAAATTTGCAGCTGGGATATATCGTCCATTTGTTTCTCCTCGATGCTTAGTAAAACAGGGCTGCCGTAAGCGGCAGTCCTGTTTTTTTCGTTAGCAGTACTTCTTTATGGCGGCGTTGATCATGGTTACGCACTCGTCCACGATTGCGTAGTCGCTTTCGATCAGCTCTGCCAGAGGCGCCCGGACGCTGCCACAGTCGGGGCCGCCGTTGCGGCGGAGGATTTCCTTGATAACGGCGTACATATTGCCGTGGGCGGAGCACATCTTGTAGATGATCCGGCAGGCCTCGTTCTGCATATCCCGGGCCTTTTCCATGTTGCCGGACAGAAGCTCCTTCCGCATCCCCAGGTACAGCTCCGGCATAGCGCCGTAGGTACCGCCGATGCCGCCGATGGCGCCCATGGTCAGGCCGCAGATCAGCTGCTCATCGGGGCCGTTGAAGACGATGGCCCCTTCGTCCCGCCACATCTGAATATCCTGGGTGGGCATGGAGGAGTTCTTCACACCGATGACTCTGGGATTCTTCAGCATTTCCTTCAGCAGGGGCACGCTGAGGGCGACACCCGCCAGCTGGGGAATGTTGTAGATGATGAAGTCGGTATTGGGAGCCGCTGCGGACATGTCATTCCAGTATTTGGCAATGGCATAGGGAGGCAGTTTAAAGTAGATGGGAGGAATGGAGGCAATGGCGTCTACCCCCAGGGACTCTGCATGGGCTGCCAGCTCCTGGGAATCAGCGGTGTTGTTGCAGGCAATGTGGGAAATGATGGTGAGCTTGCCCCTGGCCTCTGCCATGACATTCTCCAGCACGACCTTCCGCTCTTCCTTGCCCTGGTAGATGCACTCACCGGAGGAACCGCCTACATACAGGCCCTGAACGCCCTTGTCGATGTAGTACCGGGTCAACTCCCGGACCGCTGCGGGATTGATCTTTCCCTCTGCATCATAGCAGGCGTAAAAAGCAGGGAAAATGCCCTGATATTTCTTGAAATCTCTCATAAATGCTTGGAAACTCCTTTCAGTTGCGCGACAAAAAGCCTCGCAGAGTTTGCCGCTTTTGCGGCAAATAAAGTTGGATTATTTTCTGTCAGGGCGTGTACCTGACAGAAAATACCTCTCAGACTGCGTGTGTGCGAGTTGTGCACCAAAGGTGCACAAGGAGTGCGCTAAGCAGGCTGCCAATGTTTGGATTGAAAGCCCAAAGGGCTTTCAATCCAGGGCGTTAGCCCTTGACGGCACCCATGGTGATGCCCTTGGTAAAGTACTTCTGGAAGATCAGGAATACAATGATGATGGGCACGGAGGCCAGCGCCGCGCCAGCCATCAGCAGACCATAGTCCGTGGAGCTTTCGCCCTGCATGGTAGCAATACCGAGGGAGATGGTCAGGTTCTTGTTGGAGGTCAGCATAATCAACTGCATGAAGTAGTCGTTCCAGGAGTTGATGAAGGTGAAGATGGCACAGGCGCCC
>CAYRDE010000191.1:0-3091 GCA_964422935.1 uncultured Oscillospiraceae bacterium
CGCTGACGACTCCAAGGTCATCGTCTGGGTCATTCCCACCAACGAAGAGCTGATGATCGCTCAGGACACCGCTGAGCTGGTCAACGCCGCAAAGTAAGCTTCCAAAGCAAGAGAGCCGCCGCTGTATCTGCGGCGGCTCCTTTTCATCATCAGAAAGGAACAAATGCTATGTCTTCTGTAGTAGAGCGCTTCCTGCGCTATGTAAGCTTTGACACCCAGTCCGATGAGGAATCCACCACCTTCCCCTCCACCGCCAAGCAGCTGCTTCTGGGGAAAGCCCTGGTGGAGGAAATGAAGGAACTGGGTATTTGTGACGCCCGGATAGACGAGAACGGCTATGTCTATGGCACCGTGCCTGGCGACCCCAGCCTTCCCACCATCGGCCTGATCGCCCACATGGACACCTCTCCCGATGCCTCCGGCGCAAACATCCAGGCGAAGATCGTGGAATACCAGGGCGGGGACGTGTGCCTGAATGAAGAGAAGGGCATCTTCCTTCGGGAGAGGGATTATGAAAGCCTCCAAACCCACCACGGCAAGCATCTGATCGTCACCGACGGCACCACGTTACTGGGCGCGGACGACAAGGCTGGTGTGGCGGAGATTCTGGCGGCGGCGGAGATCCTGCTAAGAGAAAACAAGCGTCACGCCACATTGAAAATCGGCTTCACCCCTGACGAGGAAGTAGGCCAGGGCGCGGACCGGTTCGACGTAAAGGGTTTTGGAGCGGACTACGCCTACACCGTAGACGGCGGCACTCTGGGAGAGATCGAATACGAGAACTTCAACGCTGCCGGGGCCAGGGTAATTGTCCATGGCCTGAACATCCATCCCGGTTCTGCCAAGGACAAGATGGTCAATTCCATGCTCATTGCCATGGAATATAACGGCCTGCTGCCGGTAAATCAGAGGCCGGAATATACGTCGGGGTATGAGGGCTTCATTCACCTGCTGGGTATCCGGGGCGAGGTGGAGAACACCCAGATGCAGTATATTGTCCGTGACCACGATATGGGAAAATTTGAAGAGAAGAAAGCGGTGATGACCGCCGCTGCTGACTTTATCAACCGGAAGTATGGAGAGGGCACCCTGGAGCTGCAATTGAAGGACAGCTACTTCAATATGAAGAAGTGCATTGAGCCCTGCATGTATGTGGTGGAGCGGGCCAAGACCGCCATGGCAAAGGCAGGCATGGAGCCGAAGGAGGTTCCCATCCGGGGTGGCACCGACGGGGCCCGGTTAAGCTACGAGGGCTTGCCCTGTCCCAACCTGTGCACCGGCGGCGAGAACTACCACGGGCGCTTTGAGTATATCCCTGTGGAGGATATGGAGAAGTGCGTGGATATGCTGGTGGAGATTCTCACGGGATTCTAATTTAGAAAAGGAAGCCGCCAAGGATTTTGCATCTTTGGCGGCTTTTCTGCTTCCATTACAAATCGGTTAACTGGAAACTGTCAACTTCTTTTCTGTTTCCGCAATATCCTTTTCAATCAGTGGTCGCATACTATCCTTGTACTTCGACAGGTCGGCGCCCCGCAAACTTGATAATATGACCGGGATATATTGGGGCTTTGCCGAACCAACCTGGGCCAGGGCCTTTATGCACTGTCTGGCTGTAATTGGCTTCTCGTCCACTATATGTGCAAGAAAATCAGAAATGATCAGATCAAAACGGTTTTCTTCATCTCATTGAGCATTTGCTGCAAGGATATTCAATACTCGATTTCTTACCAGTGACTTTGGATGATTTAGCAAAGAAGCAAAGTCATCAAAATATACGTACCATTCATCTATTTCCTGGCTTTCCGCTATGATTTTATCAGCAAGAGCGCAAGCATAGTTGTCGTTTTTCACCGTCAATTTGGTGATCATATCTTCTCTCATAACGATCTGTTCCCCACACCCAATTCATTCATTCCCTTTCATTTCTTCCTTCCGCTCCACAGAGCGAATATTCTTTTCCGCCTTGAACCTTGGGGTCATCAGTTCGTGACCGCAGCCCAGACACCGCAGCCGGAAGTCCGCGCCAGTGCGGAGAACCAGCCAACGCTTTTCTCCGCAGGGATGGGGCTTTTTCATGGTTAAAATATCACCAACCCGAATATCCATGGTTACCTCCCCTTAATGGCGTCCCAATACTGTTTGGCAGCCTGCTCCAGCTTATTGGGACCGTATTCGTAATAGGTAGTGCCCACCAGCGCATCCGGCAGATACTGCTGCTGTACCCAGTGGTTGGGATAGTCGTGGGGATAGAGATAGCCCTGATCCCGCTCCATGGTGAAGGAATCGGCGTGGACGTTTTGCAGGTGCCGGGGGAAATCCCCGGTCTTTCCCTTGCGCACATCTCCCAGAGCCTTTTCCAGGGCAATGTGACCGGAGTTACTCTTGGGAGAGGTAGCCATGAGCACGGCGGCGTCTCCCAGAGGAATCCGGGCCTCCGGCATACCCAGCTTCAGGGCCATGTCCACACAGGCGTTGACAATGGGGATGATCTGAGGGTAGGCAAGACCCACATCCTCGGCGGCAATGACCATGAGACGGCGGCAGGCAGATTGCATCTGTCCCGCCTCCAGAAGCCTTGCCAGATAGTGGCAGGCGGCGTCGGGGTCGGAGCCCCGGATGGATTTTTGGAGGGCGGACAATAGGTCGTAGTGGCTGTCTCCATCCCGATCCGCCCGGAGGGCGCTTTTCTGAGTGACGGCTTTGGCGTCCGCCAGGGTCAGGGGGAGAATGCCGTTTTCGGGCCGACCGGCGGAGAAGAGTACCTCCACCGCGTTCATGGCCTTGCGTATGTCGCCGCCGCAGGCGGAGGCGATGTACTCCAAGGCTCCCTCCTCAGGCTTCGCCGTAAGGGCAACCCGCTGTTCCAGGAAGGCAACAGCCCGTTTCACAGCCTGGAGGGCCGCCTCGGCGGAAATCTGTTTGAATTCAAAGACGGTAGAACGGCTCAAAATGGCGTTAAACACATAGAAATAGGGGTTCTCCGTGGTGGAGGCAATCAGAGTGATCTTTCCGTTTTCGATGTGCTCCAAAAGCGACTGCTGCTGCTTTTTGTTGAAGGACTGGATTTCGTCCAGGTACAGCAGCACCC
>CAYRDE010000192.1:0-3035 GCA_964422935.1 uncultured Oscillospiraceae bacterium
GGACGAGGTGGAGGCGGCCTTCGCCAAATGGGACATTCGGCTTATCCGGGTGAACGCGGAAAGCCGGTTCCTGGAGGCTCTTGCCGGGGTGACGGAGCCGGAGCGCAAGCGGAAAATCATCGGGGAGTCCTTTATCCGGGTCTTCGAGGAGGAGGCCAAAAAGATCGGGGCTGTGGACTTCCTGGCCCAGGGCACCATCTATCCCGATGTGATCGAGTCCGGGGCGGGAAGCGCCGCCGTGATCAAAAGCCATCACAACGTGGGAGGCCTTCCGGACTATGTGGACTTCCGGGAAATTCTGGAACCTCTGCGGATGCTGTTTAAGGATGAGGTAAGGCAGCTGGGCCGGGAGCTGGGGCTTCCGGAATACCTGGTCAGCCGTCAGCCCTTCCCCGGTCCGGGCCTTGCCATCCGGATTCTGGGAGAGATTACCCGGGAGAAGGCGGACCTGCTTCGGCAGGCGGACTTCATCTTCCGGGAAGAGGTGGAAAAGGGGCCGGTGCATCCGGACCAATACTTTGCCGTTCTGACGGACACCCGGTCCGTAGGCGTCATGGGGGACGGTCGGACCTACGACTATACCCTGGCCCTTCGGGCGGTGACTACCAGCGACTTTATGACTGCCCAATGGACCCGGCTTCCCTATGAGGTTCTGGAGCGGGCCTCTACCCGGATCATCAACGAGGTGCCGGGCGTGAACCGGATCTGCTATGACATCACCTCCAAGCCTCCGGCGACGGTGGAATGGGAATAAGGAAGGGGAACGATATATGGCAAACTGCGCAATTGTGGGAATCAACTGGGGCGACGAGGGCAAGGGCCGGATGGTGGATTTATTCACCCGGGACTATGACATCGTGGTCCGCTATCAGGGCGGCGGCAATGCGGGGCACACCGTTATCAATGAGCAGGGAAAATTTGCCCTGCACCTGCTTCCCTCCGGCATATTTCGGTCGGAGGTTGTAAACGTTCTGGGCAACGGCGTGGCCCTGGACCCGGAAAACCTGTGGACGGAGATTCAGGATGTCACCGGCAAGGGGGTGGCAATCACCCCGAAGAATCTGAAAATCAGCGATCGGGCATCCCTGCTGCTGCCCTGGCACCGGGAGCTGGACGCCCTGGAGGAGCAGCGTCTGGCGGACCGGAAGTACGGTTCAACGAAACAGGGCATTGCCCCCTTCTATGCCGACAAGGCCCAGAAGAAGACGGTGCTGGCAGGAGAGCTATTCTATCCGGAGAAGCTGCGCAGCCATTTGAAGGAGCTGCTGGAGTGGAAGAATCTGACCTTGACCCGGGTATACGGCGCTGCGCCCTTCACCATGGACATGCTGGAAGCCTGGGTGGAGGAGAGCTGCGAGAAGATCAAGCCCTTTGTCTGCGACACGGGGAGCCTTTTGCGTCAGGCCTGGCACGATGGGAAGAACATCCTCTTTGAGGCCCAACTGGGCTCCCTGCGGGACCTGGACTTTGGCATCTGCCCCTATACCACCTCCTCCAACACCACGGCGGCCTACGCCCCCATCGGCGCGGGCATCCCCGGGGTGCCCATCGACGAGGTGGTGGGGGTGGTAAAGGCCTACTCCACCTGTGTGGGAGAGGGCCCCTTTGTCTGTGAAATGTTCGGCGACGAGGCGGAACGGCTCCGGGAGGAGGGCGGCGAGTACGGGGCGAAAACCGGTCGTCCCCGCCGGGTAGGCCCCATCGACCTGGTAGCCACCCGCTATGGCATCCAGGTTCAGGGAGCCACCAAAATTGCCCTGACCAAGCTGGATGTGCTCAGCTACCTGGAGAAAATCCCCGTATGCGCCCACTACCGGCTGGCAGGGGAGCTGACGGATACCTTCCCCTTCCCCACAGAGCTGGAGGAGGCGGAGCCGGTGATGGAATACCTGCCCGGCTGGAAGACGGACATCTCCGCCGCCCGGTGCTGGGAGGACCTGCCGAAAGAGGCCCGGGATTACGTTACCTATGTGGAAAAGGCCATTGGCTGCCCCATTGCCTACATCTCCGTAGGTCCCCAGCGGGACAGCATCATCGCAAGGAGATAAGCCATGACTGACAAGTATGAATCCCCGCTGGCCTCCCGCTATGCTTCGGAATATATGCTCAGGCTCTTCTCCGCTGATACCCGGGCACAGACCTGGCGGCGGCTGTGGGTCTCACTGGCCCGGGCGGAGATGGAGCTGGGACTGCCCATTACCAGAGAGCAGGTAGACCAGCTGGAGGCACACATTACCGATATTGACTTTGCCTGCGTCCGCCGCCAGGAGGCGGAGGTCCGCCACGATGTGATGGCCCATGTGTACGCCTACGGTCAGGCGGCTCCCGCTGCCGCCGGGATCATCCACCTGGGGGCCACCAGCTGTTTTGTCACCGACAACGCCGACCTGATCCTCTACCGGGACGGCCTGGGCTATCTCCGGGGGGAGCTGTTGAAGGTGGTTGCGAACCTTGGGGACTTTGCCGAAAAGTACAAGGCCCTGCCCACCCTGGGCTATACCCATTACCAGCCCGCCCAGCTTGTCACCGTGGGCAAGCGGGCGACGCTGTGGATTCAGGACCTTCTGTCCGATCTGGAGGAGCTGGACTTCGTTCTGGGGCGCATGAAATTTCTGGGCTGTCGGGGCACCACCGGCACGGAGGCCAGCTTCTTAGACCTGTTTAACGGGGACGAGGAGAAAATCGATGATATGAACCGGCGCATCGCGGAGGATTTTGGCTTTACGGAGTGCTTCCCCGTCTGTGGACAGACCTATCCCCGGAAGGTGGACAGCCGGATACTGAGTTGCCTGTCCGCCATTGCCCAGAGCTGCTACCGGATGGCAAACGACATCCGGCTGCTCCAGCATGACCGGCAGGTGGAGGAGCCCTTTGAAAAGCAGCAGATCGGTTCCTCTGCCATGGCCTATAAGCGCAACCCCATGCGCTGCGAGCGCATCTGCTCCCTGTCCCGGTATCTCATGGCCGACGCCATGAACGGTCCTATGACCGCTTCGGTTCAGTGGCTGGAGCGGACCTTGGATGACTCCGCCAAC
>CAYRDE010000193.1:0-2939 GCA_964422935.1 uncultured Oscillospiraceae bacterium
ACGTGGACTATATGTTCGTGGATATGCCTCCCGGAACCGGCGACGTGCCCCTGACGGTCTTTCAGAGCCTGCCTGTGGACGGCGTGGTCATTGTCACATCCCCTCAGGACCTCGTCTCTATGATCGTTGCAAAGGCTGTGAAGATGGCAAATATGATGCATATTCCCGTCCTGGGAGTGGTTGAGAACTATTCCTATCTTCTGTGCCCCGACTGTGGCAAAAAGATCAATGTCTTCGGCGAGAGCCGCCTGGAGGAAGTGGCAAAAGCCATGAATCTGCCCATTCTGGCCCGGCTTCCCATCGATCCCGCTGTGGCGGAAGCCTATGACAGCGGCCTTATGGAAACGGTGAACACCGATGCCCTGTCCGGCGTGGTGGAGGCCGTAAAAAAGGCGGAGGTTTGCCGTCCTGAATAAGCAAAAGAGGTTCTGCTGCGAAACGCAAATTTCGCGGCAGAACCTTTTTCTTTTGGCACGCCCTCCGGAAGCGCTGTCGAATGCAAGCGAGACTGAGAGGGCAGGAGAGGGCTACAGTAGCCCCAGCTCCATTTTCCATTCCAGAACATGACGCACAGCATCGTTCAGGGCATCAAAGGAAATCCGGCCTTCCAACACAGCGTCCAGTACAGCCTGATATTGGACATCATACTCCGTGGAGCACAGCAGATCATTTCCGGCAAGAACTGCCAGCACAGCCGCTTCTCCGGCGCCGTAGGCATCGGTAATTGCCTCCATCACCAGATCATCCGTGAGGATGACCCCAGTGAAGCCCATGTTTTCCCGGAGGTAGCTGTGAACAGCGGGAGAGAGGGAGGCAGGGGCTTGGGAATCCATGGCTTCCACAATGGTGTGACTGACCAGAATGGCCCCGCAGCCCGCCTGAATCCCGGCAGCGAAGGGAAGCAGGTCATTGCTTTCCAGTTCCTCCAGGGAACGTTCATCTCTGGCAATGCCTGTGTGGGTATCCGCGTTGTTGCCGTAGCCGGGGAAATGCTTTAAGGCGCTGCCCATGTGATAGGAATTCATAATGCCCACAGTCTGAGAAACAAAGCTGCTGGTTTCCTGGGCATCCTGGCCCAGGGAGCGCTGGTACATAAAGGCGGAAGGCTCCGTGGAAATATCACATACCGGCCCCAGATTGACATTGATCCCCAGAGAGGAGAGAAGCTGACACTTTTCCTCTTCCTGGGTGATTACACCCTCCATCCCCCAGTTCTCGAGAGCTAACCTGGGGGAGGTGAAGGGAGTTTCCCGAAAGGCCTGATAACGGCTGACCCTGGTAACGGTGCCGCCCTCCTCGTCCACGGCAATGAGCAGAGGGATTCCAGCGTTTTCCTGATATTTGGCGAGAGTATCCCGGAGGCTGTCCGGTGTCTGACCCTCAAAGTCGTTGCCGAAAAGGACAAAGCCTCCCAGATGATATTTGCCAAGGTCCTCCACGGCCCGGGAAGAGTCGCAGCGTGCCAGGAAAAGCTGACCAACCCGCTCTTCAATGGTCATGTTCTCCAGAAGAGATTGGATGGGGTCCGGCGGAAGGGCAATGGGAGGCTGGGTTTCGGCGATCGTTGGCAGGGAAGCCTGGGTAGTTTCTGAAGGGAAGGTTTCCGGGGAGAATGTTTCCGGAACCGGCGGCTGAGAGGAGCCGCACCCGGTCAGGGAGAAAAGAAGCGCTCCGCAAAGAAGCAGGGAAAAAATACGCATGGACTTAACCTCACTGAATGGATGCTGTGAGCGCTTACAGAATATGCCCTAAAAGATACCATAGCACCAGCAGAATCAGGACCATGGGAATGTAGGCAACCAGAGCCTCAGCGGTAATACACAGCACGGTATATCCGAAAATTTCCAGAACGTACACAATGACACAGAGGATGGCGCTGGAAAATACAGCTTTACTCAGCTGCTTTCCCACCACACTGGAAAAGAAGAACGTATACATGGCTCCCAGGAAGGGGTTTGCCACACTGATTACAAGCCCCAGAATGAGGCTCACCACGCCGGACAGCAGAAGAAGGGCCAGAATCACCAGAAGCACAGTGGGGGCATAGGTTACCAGAATATTGGGCAGGTATCGATGGAGGGCCTGACGGACAAAGAAATGGAGCAGCATGGCGAAGACCACCGTCAAAAACCGCATGAGATACCAGCTGATGAAGCTCTCGCCATTGGGCAGAACCGTGTCCAGAATATTTACCACAAAGGACAGAATAATCAGGGACAGGACTTCCGTACACAGGGCAGTGAAGCGAGTCCCAGTGATGGGCATAATGAACAGATACTCCCCGGAGAATCGCACAAAGGGCAGGGGAGAGAGAAGATCATGCAGGTTCCAGGGCCGGAAGGTATAGACAATTACAGTCAGAACATAGATGAATAAAATGCCGATGGCAGAGGAAAGGGAGCGATTCAGGCTGGAACGCTTACCCAGGGCCACACGACCCAGCAGTCCCGTAATCATTACGGCTGCTGTAAAATACAGGATAAACTGAGCTGTGTTCCACAGGTCAATCTGGGCGGGGAGATAGGAAGCGGCAGATTTCAGGGTGTCGGTAATTTCCCGTGGCAGGCTGGCGGCTACGGCGGTGACAGCCTGACCAATGTCCGCCGGGATATGCTCGCCGATGGCGGAGATAACGGAGTCAAGATCCATAGGGAGTCCTTTCTTTGCAGGTACCGGCACAGAGCTTTATGGCCCTTCCGCACAAAGCTGTATGCCGGGACAGGTATTTGGAAAAACCGCCGCCAGGAATGGCGGCGGTTTTTAGCTTTTGAGAAGGGTCTCTTACTTGACCTCGGCTTCGGCGCCAGCTTCCTTCAGCTCGGCAGCCAGTTTCTCGGCGTCTTCCTTGGAGATGCCTTCCTTCAGGGTCTTGGGAGCGTTGTCAACCAGATCCTTGGCGTCCTTCAGGCCCAGGCCGGTAGCGGCACGGACAACCTTGA
>CAYRDE010000194.1:0-2918 GCA_964422935.1 uncultured Oscillospiraceae bacterium
AAAATCAAAGATTTTTGCCAGCTCTCCCAAAGGGAGAGCCAAGAGCGTGGTCCGAATTTTACACCAGTCAGATAACTGGAAAACCCACTTGGCTCCCCCTTTGGGGGAGCTGGCAGCCGAAGGCTGACTGAGAGGGGTTACCTACCTTAAAATATTTTGACCATCCGCAACAAAATCCCACCCCCAATCGTATCCCTTACAGGAAAGGAGTTGACGGAAATGCTCCCGAAAAAGAAACGAGATATTCTGGCGATCTATGATCGTCAGGCGGACACGGTTTACCGGGTCTGTTATTCCTTTATGAAGAACAAAGCAGAGGCAGAGGACATGACCCAGGAGACCTTTTGCAGGCTGCTGTCTTGCGACCAGGTCTTTGAGAGTGAGCGCCATGAAAAGGCCTGGCTCATTGTTACGGCTTCCAATCTTTGTAAGGACAGCCTGAAAAAGTGGTGGCGCAAAAATGAGGACATAGACGAATACCGGGATCTTGCCCAGGTGGAGAAACCCATGGAAAGTGAGGTAATGGAGGCGATCCTGTCCTTGCCGGATGATTTTAAATCCGCCGTCTATATGTACTATTATGAGGGCTATACCACCGCCGAAATTGCGAAGCGGGAGGACTGTGCGGAGAGTACCGTGAGAAGCCGCTTATATCGCGCCCGGAAAACCCTGATGACTATGTTGGGAGGTGTGAGAAAATGAAAAATACCACCATACGCAATGCCTGGGACACCGTAAATCCCACCGCCGCCCAAAAGAAACGGATGCGTGCCGCCCTGGAAGCAAGGCTGAATGGCAGGGAAGAGCCGGAAAAGCCAGATGGAGACTATCCGGACATCACAACCATGGATTTGACCGCTCCGGAAAAGCGGGGACAGGCAAAGAAGCACAAGCCCAGATATCAGTCCGTACAGCCTGCAAAGTCCCGGGGAAGCGGCTTTGCCCTGATCGCTGCTATGTTGGCAGTGGTGATTGCCGGGGGCCTGTTCCTGGGAGTGATGCAGGGAGGTCTGGAGAAAGCCCCCAGCTTTGCCCAGCCCTCCGCCACGGAGACCGTTCCTGAGGCCACCTGGGCCGGGGAAATGGTTACACTGCCCGATGCCTACCAGAAGATTGTGGATACCTATGTGACAGCCATTGAAGAAAGCTGGGCCCCCACGAAGTGCATCGATCAGGGAATCTGCTACCTGGTGAAGGACATTGACCGGCTGGATGCCCTGGGATATGGGCTACTGGATTTGGACGAGAATGGAACGCAGGAGCTTTTCATCACCGACGGGGACCTGATTTATGAGCTGTATACCCTGACCACCCGGGGAGAAACCGTACGGCTGGCCCAAAGCATAGAGCGGGACAGATTCTACCTGAGTCGGGACAATGTGATCGTGGAGTATGGCTCCAGTGGTGCCGGGTCTTCGGCGTATCACTTCTCCAAATTGGAGGAAAATCGTTTGAAGCTCATTGACGCTGTAATTTACAGCGTCAGCTATGATGCGGAAAACCCCTGGTTCCGGGGCGAGGCTGAGGCACACATTACGGAGGAAGAAGCAAACGCCGTCTTGGAAAGCTATCCCCATCTGTATATTCCTCACACCACCCTGTCCGGGGAGCCGCCCCGTTCAGAGGCAGCACTTCCCGATGAAGAAACCTTAAACGAATATGCCCGGCAGCTGTCCTCACTGGTAGCTGGAGTCACGAAGGAAAACTACCGGCTGTACTGCTTCCTGGACTGGGACGCGGACGGAGAAGAGGAGCTGCTGCTTGGTACCGGAGGATCTGTATACGCGTCCCTGGAAGCGGATCGGGAGGAGACGGAGGGTAAGCCAATGCGCTTTAATTCTTCCGGGGCAGCCTATCCCTGTGAGTATCAGGTGATGGAGATTATTGGATACAGTCAGGGATATACCCAGTTCAGCTACCGGAAATACGGTGGAGAAGAGGGTGGAGCCATCCTGGATTATGTGTTTACCGATGGGGAAAACTGGTATCGTTGGGATGAAAATGACGACAGCATCGCCATCTCCGAGAGCGAGGCCAAAGCCATCCGGGCAAAATACAAGCGGCTGAACCTGCCATGGAAGAGTCTTTCTGAATTTCCGGTGACCATCCCGGAATCGGGAGAAGCCCAGGCTCTGTTTGAACGTGTCTTTTTGCCCATCGCCGCCTCCGGAGAGAAGATCACAGAGGATGAACTGAAGGCGAAAACAGAAGAGAATGGCTTCCAGTGGATTGTCAGCGACGGGCAAATATACTGCTATTCGTCAGACTCCGGTGGCGCTTCTATTCGCGCCAATCTGGGAAGTGAGACTGGGGAACTGGGGGATGAACTGATTTTCTTCCAACCCGGAACCATAGATCGCTGGGTAGCGGTATGCTGGGAGGCAGACGGCGTTCACTATCTCACAGGAATCGATGCAGTCCTGAACGGCATACACGCTGGCTCTGTTGAGGAGCTGCAAGACTTCCTTGTGGAGGATGAAAATACCCTTATCCTTCGCCGGATGGTGGAAGGCTTTGCCCGGGCCTATTTTAGCAGAGATAAAAATGGAATGGAAGAATGGACAGCCGCCAATGTGACCATTGAGAACGGGAAGCTGTACTACGGCGACTTAGACCCGATGGTGGTATCCATCGGCGGGCTGGAGGACGGACAGGAGCAGTATGAGAAAAACGGATATATCCGGGCATCGGTGGAGGTATATCCGGAGGAAATGAAATCCTACGAATTCCTGGACATGAACATTGTGAAGGAAAACGACCAATGGAAGGTGCAGAGCTGGTCACTGCAAAGATAATATGAAAAGCCGGGGTCAAACCCCGGCCTTTCGATTAGTTCATAGGAAATTCCTTTACGCTCTTCCACTCTAGTGTATTGACACGTTGATAAACAAACTAAGTTAATAAACGTCAGAGCTCAG
>CAYRDE010000195.1:0-870 GCA_964422935.1 uncultured Oscillospiraceae bacterium
AGTCCGATCCTGGCGCTGCGGGCCGGGACGAAGGAGCCCATCTGGGCCATGAGGACAATGAGGGCCACCTGGCGCATGTAGGTGGATTTACCTGCCATGTTGGGGCCGGTGATGATGGAGACCGTATCGTCCTGGGCACCCAGATTGGTGTCGTTGGGGACAAAAAGGGAATCCTTCAGCATGGCCTCCACCACAGGATGCCGTCCGTCGGTGATGAGTATTTCCCGGTTCGGGGTGATCTCCGGGCGGCAGTAGCCCCGCTGCACCGCCACGGCGGCGAGGGAGCACAGCGCATCGGCGGCAGCCACGGCGGCGGCGGTCTGCTGGACCCTGGCGGCTTGCTTCGCAAGATGCTCCCGAAGCTCCGTGAAAATCTGGTATTCCAGGGCAGTGAGCCGGTCCTTGGCAGTGAGGACCTGATTTTCCAGCTCCTTTAGCTCCTGGGTGATGTATCGCTCGCAATTGGCAAGGGTCTGCTTGCGGATGTATTCCGGCGGCACCTGATCCATAAAGGACTTGGAAACCTCAATATAATAACCGAAAACCCGGTTGAAGCCCACCTTTAAGGTGCGGATACCGGTTTTCTCCCGCTCAGAGGCCTCAATGGCGGCAATGGTGCTGCCACCGCCTTCCATAATGTCCCGGAGCCGGTCCGCTTCTTCATTTGCCCCCTTGCGGATCATGCCCCCCTCCCGGATGGTAATGGGAGGCTCGTCCACGATGGTGTTTTCAATCCGATCGGCGCAGTCTGTCAGATCATCGATGGCGCCGTTGAGCTTTTTCAGCAGAGGAGAGCCGCATTTGGCAAGCTGAGTCTTTACATCCGGTAAAGCCCGCAGTCCCCGGGCCAGGCCCAGCAGATCCCGGCAG
>CAYRDE010000195.1:880-2865 GCA_964422935.1 uncultured Oscillospiraceae bacterium
GGGCGTCGATGTCCTGCTCCAGGCGGGTGAGCAGGGGTGTGTGGGCCAGGCGCAGCTGGCCCTTCACCTGGGGCAGCGCCCGGAAGCCCCGGGCCAGGCCCAGCAGATCCCGGCAGTTGACGGTGCCGGTGACGATGCGGGTCATCACCCGCTCCAGATCTGTCACATCCCGGAGGGCTTCCTCCAGCTCACCCCGAAGGATAACGGAGTCTACCAGCTCCTCTACGGCGCTGTGACGGCGGGTGATCTCTACCGGGTCCAGAAGGGGCTTTTCCAGCCACGAACGGAGCATTCTGCCGCCCATGGCGGTGTGGGTTTTGTCCAGCACCCACAGAAGGGTTCCCTTCTTTTCCTTGGAGCGCATGGTTTCCGTCAGCTCCAGGTTCCGCCGGGCGTCCAGATCCAGCTCCATAAACCTGCCGGAGGAGTAGTATTGCAGCTCCCGGATGTGGGCCAGATCGTTTTTCTGGAGGGTCAGCAGCGTCCGCAGCAGGGCTCCGCTGGCTGTAATAGCGGCGGACATACCGCCCAGGCCCAACTGGGAAAGGGTCTGCCCGAAATGGGACTGCAAAAGAGCCTCGGCATCTTCCGGGCGGAACTGATCTGCCTTTCCCTCGTCTACACAGCAGTTTAAGCGGCGGAACAGGGCGTCGTCAATGGCAGGGCTGTCTACCCCGGGGCCGAAACGAAGCACCTCACTGGGGGCAAACCGTCCCAGCTCAGAGGCGGTGCTTTGGGCGTCGGCACAGATGGTGGCAAAGAAGGCACCGGTGGACACATCGCAGAAGGCCAGACCAAACTTGCCTCCCTCACCGTAGACGCAGCCCATGTAGTTATTTTTGCTTTCGTCCAGCATACAGCTTTCCGTAACCGTGCCGGGGGTGACGATCCGGGTGATATCCCGGTCCACCAGCCCTTTGGCGGTGGCAGGGTCCTCCATCTGCTCGCAGATGGCAACCTTATAACCCTTCTGTACCAGCCGGGCAATATAGGAGTCCACGCTGTGGAAGGGAACGCCGCACATGGGGGTTTGTTCCTCCTTGGGTTTTCCCCGGTCCCGGGTGGTGAGGGTCAGATCCAGCTCCCGGGCGGCAAGAACTGCATCCTCCTCGAACATTTCATAGAAATCGCCCAGACGGAAAAACAGAATGCAGTCCTGATTCCGTTCCTTGATTTCTCGGTACTGCCGCTGCATGGGCGTCAATTCCTTTGAGGGCTTCGCCATAATGTGACCTCTTTCTTTCTCAATCGCAACGCGGTATCAGCCCTCTGCCTGACGACCGGTCAGGCTCCAGGTGGTAGCGCCGGTAATGGTAATGGTTTGGTAGCTGCCGATGAGGCTGTCCTCTCCGGGGAAGCGGACCAGTCGTCCGCCCTCTGTTCGGGCGGTGAGCATGTCACCTTCTGCGCCGTCTACCAGACAGCGCAGGGTTTTCCCTACATAGCCCTGGTGGATTTCCTCAGAGATGGCATTCTGAACGGCGCAGAGCCGGTCAAAGCGGCGGTTTTTCTCCTCCTTGGGGGTCAGGTCCTCCATTTTTGCCGCCGGAGTGCCGGGACGGGGGGAGAAAATAAAGGTAAACAGGGCGTCATAGCGGACGGCCTGAATGAGGGAAATGGTCTCTTCGAATTCTTCCTCCGTCTCCCCGGGAAAGCCGACGATCACATCGGAGGTCAGCACCAGCTCCGGCATCACCCGTTTGGCATAGTTGACCTTTTCCAGATAGGTCTCCCGGTCATAGTGCCGGTTCATGGCTTTCAGGACCCGGGAGGAGCCGGACTGGAAGGGCAGGTGAAGCTGCTTGGCAATTTTTGGGTATCTCGCCATGGTGTCAAAGAGCTTTTCGGAGGCGTCTCTGGGGTGACTGGTCATAAAGCGGATGAGAAAATCTCCGGGAAGCTCCGCAATGGTAGCCAGCAGGTCGGCAAAATCCATGCCGTCCTCCAGGTCCTTGCCGTAGGAATTGACGTTCTGCCCCAGCAGG
>CAYRDE010000196.1:0-2857 GCA_964422935.1 uncultured Oscillospiraceae bacterium
GAATCTTTTGCCCCAGCCGTGCAGTTTGAAAAGTGGAAAATACATCCAGTATTCCGCCACTTTCCAAACTTTCGTCTGAGCCAAAATCTTCTGCTGTCAGCTCTTGCCTATTTAATCAGAGCTTCCCTAAATCAAGTATTCAATTTTGTCACACAGGCCGCTCCCCCTCCCCCAAATGTAAAAACCGTCTGTGGCAGCAGACGTAAAATTAAATATTTTATAGAAAGAGGAATCACCATGAGTAACACCGTCGTCGGCCTCCTTGGCCTGCTCACCATCGTGGCAGTGGTCGTCACACTGTTCAAGAGCAAAACCCAGCCCGCCATTGCCTTCATCGTCTTCCCCGCGATCCTGGGCCTTGTTCTGGTTCTGGGAGGCCGGTTCTCCTTCGATGACCTGGCAACCATGATCAAAACCGGCTTCAATTCCACCGCGCCCACCGCAGCCCTGTTCGTATTCTCCGTTCTCTACTTTGGCATTATGACCGACGCCGGTATGTTCGATACCATCATCGGAAAGCTGATGAAGCTCATCGGCAACAATGTCATTGGCGTGTGCGTGATGACCTGCGTCATTGCCCTCATCGGTCACCTGGACGGCGGCGGCGCCTCCACCTTCTGCATCGTGGTTCCCGCCATGCTGCCTGTGTACAAGAAGATGAACATGCGCACCACCACTCTGCTGCGGATCGCCGTTCTCGCCATGGGCGTGCTGAACCTGATGCCCTGGGCTGGCCCCACCATGCGTGCCGCCACCGTGCTGGGCATGGAGGCCGGCGCTCTGTGGCAGACCCTGATTCCCATTCAGATCTTCGGTATCGTCCTGGCCCTGGGCCATGCGGTTCTCGCCGGCTTCCAGGAGCAGAAGCGGGGCGCCGGTCTGAAGGAAGGCGAATCCCTGGAGATTTCCGCCAGCGAAGCCGATGAAAACGAGCTGGCCCGCCCCAAGCTGTTCCTGTTCAACGTCATTCTCACTGTGGCGGTCATCGCCATGCTGATCTGGGACGTGTTCCCCAGCTATGTGCCCTTCATGCTGGGCGTCGCAACCGCCCTCTTTGTCAACTACGGTGCTACCGCTAAAATGCACAAGAAGATCATCAACCTCCATGCCGGCCCCGCTCTGATGATGTGCTCCACCCTGATGGGCGCTGCCGTCCTGATGGGCGTACTGACCACCAGCTTTAACTTTGACGTAAACGAAGCCGGTGAGGTGATCGGCCTGGTTGCCGCCAAGGCCAAGGACGCCTCCCCTGATCTGCCCAGCGTTGTCCGCTGCCTGGCTGGTATCGTGGAAAGCATCCTGCCCGCCGCCATTGGTCAGCATCTGCCCCTGGTCATCGGCATCCTGTCTGTGCCTCTGGCTCTGGCCTTCGACACCGACTCCTACTTCTACGGTATGCTGCCTGTCATCATCGCCATCGGCGAGAGCTTCGGCGTTGCCGCTCTGCCCATTGCCGTTGCCATGGTGGTCTGCCGGAACTGCGCAACCTTCATCAGCCCCATGGTTCCCGCCACCCTGCTGGGTGTGGGTCTGGCAGATGTGGACATCAAGGACCACATCAAGAGCTCCTTCCTGTATGTCTGGGCCTTTAGCATCCTGTGCATGATTTTCGCCGTGGTTCTCGGCATCATGCCTCTGTAAAAAAGCTTCCTCTCACAATCCACCCGGCGGTTTCTCCATGTCCGCCGGGTGGATTTTTCGTTTCGAATGAATTTCGGTATGGTGCCCCGAAAAAATGCGCCGGGAATCGGAGGGTATCTCTCCGGTTCCCGGCGTAAATTCGGTTAATTCGCTGCTTCTGTTTTTTCCTTCTGCTCCGCCAGGGCGGCGGCAATGAAAGAACGGAACAGGGGATGGGCCTTGTTGGGGCGACTTTTCAGTTCCGGATGGAATTGGACTCCCACAAACCAGGGATGCTCCGGCAGCTCCACCATCTCCACCAGACGTCCATCGGGAGACAGTCCCGTGAGCCGCAGTCCCGCCCGGGTCAGCTGCTCCCGGTAGTCGTTATTCAGCTCATACCGGTGACGATGACGCTCGGAAATGTCCAGGGTTCCATAGGCAGCAAAGGCTGCGGTATCCTCCCCGGTAATCCGGCAGGGGCAGGCCCCTAAGCGCATGGTGCCTCCCTTGGCGGTGACTCCCCGCTGGTCCGGCATCAGGTCAATCACCGGATAGAGCGTATTGGGGTTCAGCTCCCGGGAATGGGCGCCGGTCATGCCG
The DNA here is from genome assembly GCA_964422935.1 of uncultured Oscillospiraceae bacterium. Lineage (GTDB taxonomy): Bacteria > Bacillota > Clostridia > Oscillospirales > Oscillospiraceae > Faecousia. The sequence goes on from CAYRDE010000196.1 coordinate 2,224, forward strand.
CATACATGCCGGGCAAATTCCACCACCGCCATCTGCATTCCCAGGCAGATGCCCAGGAAGGGCACCTTCTTCTCCCGGGCGTAGCGGATGGCGGAAATCTTTCCCTCGATGCCCCGGTCTCCAAAGCCCCCGGGCACCAGGATACCGTCGGCTCCTTGCAGCACCTGAGCGGCATTGTCGTCGGTGAGGGTCTCGCTGTCCACCCAGCGGATTTTTACCTTTACCTGGTTCTCGATGCCGCCGTGGGTCAGAGCCTCCGCCACTGACAGGTAGGCGTCGTGAAGGGCTACATACTTGCCAACCAGGGCAATTTCCACCTCACCGGTGGGGTGTCTGGCCCGGTCCACCATCCTGTTCCACTCGCTCAGGTCCGGGGCGTGGCAGGCAAGGTTCAGCCGCTTTACCACCACCTCCGCCAGGCCCTCCTTTTCCAGCATCAGGGGCACCTCATACAGGATATCTGCGGTGAGGTTGGGAATGGCGTTTTCCACAGGGATGTTACAGAACAGGGAAATCTTCTCCAGAAGCTCCCGGGGAATGGGGGCGTCGCTGCGGCAGAGAATCACATCCGGCTGGATGCCCAGGGACAGCAGCTCCTTTGCCGAATGCTGGGTGGGCTTGCTTTTCAGCTCCC
>CAYRDE010000197.1:0-2806 GCA_964422935.1 uncultured Oscillospiraceae bacterium
TTCCACCTATGTTTCCAACGGCGCTTACAAGATGACCGGTTGGGATCACAACTCCCTGATCACCCTGACCAAGAACGAGAACTACTTCGATGCTGATAATGTCTCCATGGGCGAGATCAAGGCTTATCTGTCTGACGATGCCAACAACATGCTGACCAACTTCAAGAACGGCACCTGGCAGCTCATCGACGATGTGCCCACCAACGAGATTGCCACTCTGAAGGTTGACTATCCCGATGAGTTCGTGGTTGCCGGTCAGATCGGCAACTACTACGTCTGCTGGAACGTCAACGAGGACCTGAGCGCCAAGTAAGTTCCGCTTTCGGACGATACAAGTAAAAAAGACGTGCCGTGGGTTTCCACGGCACGTTTTTGCTGTAGAAAGGGCTATAAAGCAGGGGCTTTAGCCCTCTCAGTCTCGCTTCGGGAGCCAAGGCACGTTTTCTGCTATCGAAGGGCTGGCAACCATCCGGCAACCAAGTGGCAACCATCTGGCACCCCAGTATAGTATAGTATAGATAAGGATAGAATAGATAAGAGCAGGATAGAGAAGGGAAGCGCAAAGGGCCGGGCAAGCCGCCCACCCCCAAACGCTTTTCTTCTTTTCTTTTTATACACATCAGAACCTATTGGGATGCCTCAGGGCTTTTGTAGTAGTCCGTATCCAATATCAGGTTATTGACCCGGGTAAAGGTCTGTACCCGGTCTGCCATCTCTGACCGGAATTCCTTTGAGGCGGTTCCTTTCTCCCCATCCAGGGTCATCAGGGATTTGGAGGCGGCATTGTAGGCAAGGTTCCCGATGATCCAGCTGCCGTCGGAGAAGGGTACAAAGCCATCGTAGCTGTCGTCAAAGGCGTCCCGGCCCATGTATTCATAGCCACTGGAAAGGCCCAGGAGGTTCAAAAGGGTGGGCAGAAGGTCGGAGGTATTCAGAACCTTGTTTACCTCCATAGCGGGCACGTCAGCACCCCAGATGAAGCAGGGCGTTTTCTCCAGCAGCAGGGTGTCGTTGACGCCGGACAGCGCCAGCAGGGAGCTGAGGTCCTTATAGCCGTAGGTGTAGTGGTCGGTGATGCCCACGATTACCGTGTTGCTTAGCTCCCCGTGGCTTTCCAGCTCCGTGATCATCCGGGCGAAGAAATCATCCACCAGCCGGGCTTTCAGAAGGGCGCAGTCCGTCTCCTCGTTGCCGGTGAGGCCTTTGTATTCCGGGTATTTTTGCAGACCCCAGTAGCTGAGAACCTCGTTGTACTTGTAGCTTAAATGGGCGGAGCGGGTGATGACGAAGTTCAGCTTCTTTTCCCCGGAGAAGAAGGCGTCGCATAGGGCCTGGCTGTCAAACAGCAGCTGATCGTCATACAGGGATTTGGATTTTTCCGCTACGAAGTCCGCGTAGGAGACGTAGCTTTCATACCCCATCGCTGGGGAGAAGACCCCCCGGGAATAGAAGGACGGGTCATTATAGTGGAAGGTCAGCGCCCGGTAGCCCTCCTGGGTCAGCTGGCTTGCCAGGGACTGATCGAAGGTGTTGGTCACATAGTCGAAGGCGTAGCCCCCGCCGCTTCGCAGGAAGGAGCCGGTGTTGGCGCAGAACTCCGTGTTGAAGGTGCGGATACCGCCGTAGCCCGGGGTATAAAACCGGGTGAAGTTGATCCCTTCCTCCATCATCTTCGAAAGGGTGGGGGTGTGCTCCCCGATCATCCAGTCGTCCATGGACTCCATCAGCACCAGAATCACGTTCTTATCCTTGAGCAGGCCGGTCATTTCGTTGCTGCCGCCCACCTGCCGGGAGGCAAAGTAGGCTTCAATTTCCTCCCGGCCCTGCTCCTGCTCCTGCCGGTAGCCCGGGGTCAGGGGATAGAGGGAATGGGTGTACAGGTCCTTCACGGCGGTCTGACAGAGGCCGCAGACCTGATAGAGCCGGTGGGCGTTGAACATGTTCTCGTAGGCCGCCTGGGCGGACTGGGAGCGACCGTAGTCCGATTCCGCGTACTGGATCTGCTCGTCCGCCTCGAAGACCTCCTGGGGAAGGTTCACGGCGCAGAATACCGACGCAGCCAAAGCAAGGACGGCAAAGGGCTTGCCCTTCCAGCCGAAGGAGCCGGGGTACTTCCAGAGGGTGAAGACACCCAGGGCAATCAGCCCCAGGATGCTCAGCCACCAGGAAAGGGGATAGCTCAGCAGCACATCAAAATAGTCCGACCCCTCGGAGGCATACCGGAAATCGGAAAACCACATCATCTCCCGGAACAGCAGAAAGTAGCCGGTCTGGACCACGGCGTAGATCAGGAAAAAGAAGTAGACCAGGCCGAAGCCGATCCGGGACGCCCGCCCGGGAAGCAGCCGGACCAGGGAAGTCAGCAGCACCGCCCACACGGCGCCGAAGGCCAGGGGCCAGAGGCTGGGTTGGGCCATGGCCTCCTCCGTATAGCCCTGCTGCTGGAACAGGTGCCGGGTGAACAGATCCCCGGCGGAGGCGCTGGAGGCGGAGAGAAAGAAAAAGGCAAAGGCCTCAATGAGAAAAAAGCACAGAGGCAGCAGAAACAGGAAATACCACCTGGGATTCGCCGCCTGTTTTTCGAATTTACCGTGCCGGGTGTCCATGAGATGACTCCTTTTCATTGAAATCGTCGCCTATTGTATCACAGACAAAGGGGAGTTTCAATTTAAGAATTCCTTACTTTTGATCTTTTTAACAAAAATTTCATTTTCCTCTTGTAAAATCTACCGAACTGGCGTATACTTATTAAATATTCCAGCCAGAAATGAGGAAATGAAAATGGATTTAATCACCGTTCGTGAGC
>CAYRDE010000198.1:0-2743 GCA_964422935.1 uncultured Oscillospiraceae bacterium
GCCAGCTCAAACCGAACCTGGTCGTTGCCCTTGCCGGTAGCGCCGTGGGCGATGGCGTCGGCGCCCTCTGCCAGAGCAATCTGAGCCAGTTTCTTGCCGATGACGGGCCGGGCAAAGGCGGTGCCCAGCAGGTACGTTTCATATTTGGCACCCATCTTCAGGGAGGGGATGATCACGTCCTCCACCATCTCGTCCACCAGGTCGGCTACAATCAGTTTGCTGGCTCCGGTAGCCAGGGCCTTTTCCTCCAGTCCCTCCAGCTCGTCGTTCTGGCCCACGTTGCCTGCCACGGCGATGATCTCGGGACTTCCGTAATTCTCCTTCAGCCAGGGGATGATGATGGATGTATCCAGTCCGCCGGAATAGGCCAGGACAATTTTTTTGATGCTGTTATCATGCATGGTATATGACCTCCAAATGAATAATATTCACTGTTTATTCGCAAGAACAGGGGAATTATACACTCATATGCAGTATTTGTCAATGGAGTATGAATATATTCATGGACTTATGCAGAAATTTGGCGTTATTTCACGTCCCGGTGCGGTTTTGAAGAGTCGGTCTGGATATTATTCACAATTGGGTGGGGCTAACGGAAAGAAGGCTGTCCCTCGGGGCAGCCCTCTCTATATATGAACGCAAGGCTTTGCGGTGTTTTGGAGATACTCAGTCCGGTTTCCGGATGGCCCAGATGTTGCGGATCTGGCCCTCCAGCTCGGCATAGGTCCATAGCCGTCCCGAATTTAATCGGCTGTTGGGGTCGTTGACCCGGAAGCCCCCTTCCTCCACGCCGGTCAGGACGATGTAGTGACCGGAGGAGGTAAAGTCTCCCTTGCCCATGGCGAGAATGACAGGGGTTCCCTCCGCCAGGGCGCTTTCAATTTTCTTCTTCACCAGGGGCAGCTCTGTGGCCTCCAGTCCCAGCTTTCCGGCTCCCTCGCTGATCAGGGTCCAGGAGGAGCCGTAGCCGGAAGCGTAGTAGCTGTTCTTTTCCGCAAACTTCGCTACCTGGTCCGGGCTCATGTTGGTGTCCCCGGTCAGATAATAGCCCACCATGGCAAGGCAGGTGGGGCCGCAGCCGGTAACCCCAAGGACGCTGCTTCCGTATTTCTGATAGCCCCACATGGGGTCCCACTGGAGAAACAATGGCACCGTATCCCGGCTATAGGCGCTGAGGTCCACCGCCCCATTCTTCTTCCGGAAGGGGTATTGGAATACAAATTCCTCCGTCTCCGGATTCCCCTCCAGCAGGTCAATAATGTACTGGGGATATTCGCCGTAGGAGATATGGTTTTCCTCGGCAAAGGCCTTCACCGCCAGCTCCGCCTGGGTATGTTCCGTCCAGGAAAAGCTCAAATCCCGGTAGAGCAGGTATAATGGCTTTGCCCCCAATACCAGAATCAGGGCCAGAGCCAGTAGTGTAAAAAGCAAAATAAGCTTCTTTTTGTTCATGTCTTCACCTTCCTTTGCCTATCAGTATAGCACAGAATTCTTAGGAAGTCTTTTTCATAGGTTTAAGTTTTTCTTATTTTTTGTCAGGAAACCCGGAACAAACCGTCTCCGGTAAAATCCCGGGCCGTCATCACTTGCCAATTTGTTCATGGCTTCCTCTGTTTTTCTCGAAAAACCACTGATAAAATGAAAATAAAGCTTGACTTTTCCCGGGAAAGCCTGTAAAATAATTGGGTCTGTGAATCAGACGATCCTTGCTCCCGGCGCGACCGGGGGCCAAAAGTCCAAAAGGAGGTGCAATCAACATGGCTAAGATCACCGGTAAGTATGAGGTGCTCTACATCATCGACCCCACCCTGGGCGAGGAGGGGACCGCAGCACTTGTGGAAAAGTTCAAGGCAATGGTGGAGGCGGAGGGTACTCTCGCTTCTATCGATGAGTGGGGCAAGCGTCGTCTGGCATACCCCATCAACGATCTGAACGAGGGCTACTATGTTCTCATGAACTACGAAAGCAAGCCCGAGTTCCCCGCAGAGCTGGAGCGTGTGATGAAGATCACCGAAGGCGTTATGCGCTGCCTGACCACCGCAGTGGAGGGCTAATCCATGCTCAACCACATTACCATCATGGGCCGTCTGACCCGTGACCCAGAGCTTCGGCGCACCGGCAGCGGTGTGGCTGTGGCAAGCTTTCGCGTAGCCGTTGACCGGGACTTTGCGCCCAAGGACGGTGGTGAGAGAAAGGCTGACTTCATCGACTGCGTTGCCTGGCGGCAGACGGGAGAGTTTATCTCCAAGTACTTCACCAAGGGCCGCATGATCGTGGTGGACGGTCGTCTCGAAATGCGCGACTGGACTGACAAGGATGGCAATAAAAGGACTTCCGCTGAGGTCGTGGTGGCAAACGCCTACTTCGGCGACAGCAAGCGGGATTCCGACGGCGGCAATGCCTACGGCGGAAACAGCGGTTACTCCGGCGGCAATGGCGGCAGCTACAGCGCCCCCGCCCCCAGCTACGGCAGCTACTCCGCGCCTGCCAGCGCTCCCGCATCGGACTTTGCGATGCTGGAAGACGACGACGCCCAGCTTCCTTTCTAAGCGTCATCCTGAACTGAACTTTTCTACCAGACTTACAAGGAGGGAAAAACCATGGCTACTGAACAGCGTATGCGTCCCCGTCGCCGTAAGAAGGTCTGCGCCTTCTGCGTCGACAAGGTGACCAGCATCGATTATAAGGACACCGCGAAGCTCCGCCGTTACCTGTCCGAGCGCGGCAAGATTCTGCCCCGCCG
>CAYRDE010000199.1:0-2722 GCA_964422935.1 uncultured Oscillospiraceae bacterium
TTCATCGGAATCTCTCCTTCATTGCCCGGTCGATCTGACGCTTGGCGTCCCGTTCAGCCGCGGCTTGTCGTTTGTCATATAGCTTTTTGCCTTTGCACAGGCCTACCTTGACCTTGACCCGGCTGCCCTTAAAATAGACGGACAGGGGAATCAGGGAGTAGCCGTCCTGCTTGACCTTGCCGTAGAGCCGCATGATCTCCCGCTTGTGCATCAGCAGCCGCCGCACCCTGCGGGGATCGGGATTAAACCGGTTTCCGTGGTCAGAGGGGGAGATGTGCATCTGGTTTAACAGAAGCTCGCCGTCCTTGATGCCGCACCAGGCGTCCTTCAGGTTCAGGGTGCCTGCCCGGATGGATTTGACCTCCGTGCCGGTCAGCTCAATGCCCGCCTCGAATTCCTCCTCCACGAAGTATTCGTGATAGGCCTCCCGGTTTCGGGCCATGACTTTGATACCTGCTTTTTCCAGACTGCTCACCTCCTCAGGCATATCTATACGGATACTATAGGTAATTATACCATTCCTGTCAAGAGGTTAAAACCCGGCTTCGGATTCTTCAAAGAGAAATTTCTCCAGTTCTTTTGTCGTATCAAAGGAAAAATCGCACAGGCTTCGCATTTCCTCCAGAATTTCAGGATATTCCTGCCGTCCCCAGGCGGCGAAGGCAATGGGAACCCCCGCACTGCTTGCCATCTGCCAGGCGGGCTTCATATCGTCCACTACCAGCAGCTGCCCGGGGCTTAAATGATGCTTCGCCATGATGTCCTCCAGGGGGAAGGGGCTGGGCTTCCGCTTTTCCTCCGGCAGGTCCCAGCCGTAAATATCGTCCGGAAGGACGCCAAAGTAGGTGCTGTAATCCCGGGTGATATTCTGAATGCAGGAATGGGACACCACACAAATCAGCCCTCCTTCTTCCTTCTGCCGCCGGATGATGTTCCCGATGCCGGGGAAGGGAGTGGGAATATGGGTCTTGATGTATTCCTTCCAGCCTAAGTATTCGTCCACCAGCTCCTGCTCGGAAAAGCCGTAGCGCTGCCGGCACATATTGGCAAAGCCCAGCTGGCAGCACCCTGACACATATTCCTGGAGGGTCACCGTACGCCCGGGACGCCACTGGGCCAGGATGTACTGGAAGAAGGGAAAATTGACGGTAGCCTCGCTCTGGACCACCGTATCGTCGTGGTCAAGGACCAGACAGGGATATTTCAGCATAGGATTTCTCCAATCTATCTTTTTAGGGAAACTCTGAATAAATCGTCTGCGGCTTACAGACAGATCTTGCCGATTTCATCAGAGCTTCCTTAGAGATTGCGCAGCCGGGCCGAAGGCGTAGCAGGCATAGCGCTTTGGGTTTTCCGGATCGTAATAGACGGAAATGGTTTCGCCCGTTTGCGGTACACGGTAGCCTAGGGGAATATACAATTTTCCTGTATAGGAAAGATTGTCCACAGGGTAGGTAAAGGTAATGATGTGCGGATACACCGCGCCGTCTCCGGGAAAACGGCGCACCGGCCTGGTATTGACTTTGAGCCACCAGCAGCGGCTTACCGCCGACACAGCGCCCGGAACAAAATGATTTTTGTTCAAAATCCTTTGGCTGCCCAGACCGAAAAGACATAAGAGGTTCATAAAAGCATCTTCCTTTGCGGAAATTATACCAGACTGGCAGGAAATATGCAACCAAAAAATACCTCTTGCAATATTCGAACGAATGTGCTATAATGTAAGAAAAAAGCGGGAGGTGGAAACTATGGAGCGCAGCAGATACCCCATCGAAGTGATTTCCTACAGTGGGGCAGACGGGACCTTGCGGCCTCTGCGGCTGCGGATACCCCAGCCGGATCAGTCCCTTCTGCGGGTGGATATTGACGAGATTGTGGATACCAGCGAGGTGGAGTTTGTGGGGATGGAAGCCACGGTCTTCCTCTGCCGCGCTACCATCGGGCAGAGCCGTCGGTTTTTTGAGGTGAAATATGCCCTGCGGAGCCATACCTGGTATTTAACCCGGACAATTTATTGAGGTGTCCGGGGGTTTCAGGTGGAAAAATTCATAATCATCCTGTAAAATAGGGTAGATTCCGGAAAACGGGACAAGGAGGAAGCCATATGTCCATTGTAACCTTTTATAACTGTGATCCCAAGGACGCGCCCAGGACCACCATGCCGGCCCACCTGGGGGCCAACGCCGTCATTACCTGCCAGGGAAAGCTCCTGCTGGAGCGCCGCCGGGACAGCGATACCTGGGGCCTCATCGGCGGCGGCTGCAAGAAAACAGAAACCGGTCTTCAGGCCATTGTCCGGGAAACCTATGAGGAGCTGGGTCTTCGTATCCCAAAGGAACGGTTTCGGAAGCTGGCGGTCTACGATAACCCCGGCAGAATCGCGGCCTTCCGGGACGGAAGCATCTGGCGGATGGTGATTGTGGTCTACGCCCTGGAGCTGGAGGAGGTGCCGGAAATGCGGATCAGCGCCGAGTCCAGGGAGCTGCGGTTCTTTACGAAGGAAGAGGTGGAAGCCCTGGAGATTCCGGTGACCCACCGGGATATTGTGAAAGAGCAATTTTTGGACCAATAAAAAATATGCAAAGTATACAAATATTGATTTCATACTTGTATATTCAGCCAAAGTATGCTAAAATAGGAAGCGACGGCGCAGTATCCTAGTCAGAGTGACCATTTTTCAGGAAGGGCCTAAAAATCCTTTGAAGGGCACATCGATGAAGTC
>CAYRDE010000200.1:0-2640 GCA_964422935.1 uncultured Oscillospiraceae bacterium
CATAGATAATGGAAAAAGCCCAGCTCTTGCTGGACTTTTTCGACAGGCTGAGAAAGCCTCCCCAATCGGGAGGCTTTCTGATTTTTCTCAGGTCTTTCGAATAAATTTTTCCTGGCACCGAGGACAGGTAATGGAAATCTTTCCCTTGCCCCGGGGCACCCGCACCATCTGATGACACTTGGGACAGTCAAAATACCTGTTTTTCCGATCCTTCACCCGGTCAATCATTTGCAGAAACTTCCGGTTTTCCTGATACCGGGCATAGGTGTTCCGGGACAGAGAGCGCCAGATGGCCCAGATCATCAGGCCATAGCTCAGCAATGTAAATATCAGATCCCACAGCGCGGAGTGACTCCACACGGACAGCAGGCTGACAAACAGACCCGCGCACAGGATCACCATATTCAGCCGGTCGGTGCCATAGCGTCCCGCCATGAACCGGCCCATGCCCATTCGTGTTTTCATGCCAATCTGCCTCAGCCAGCTGCTCAGTCCATTCATTGCAATCACCCTCAAAATTGTCTTTCGCGGAAAGAAACGCGTCCTGTCCAACTTTGTCCTTTTTGTGCGTCCACACCGGCTGCCCTCCAGGGACGGGGTGTGGGCACTTCTATAAATATTTACTGTGAATGCCCAGCTTTCACGGTAAAATCTGAAAAGAACCGGCTTTCCGGCAGTTCCTTTTCTCCTGTTTCCCTTATTATATTGCAAAACACGCCGAATGCAACCGCAGATAAAGAAAGTTTACGGATTGTTTAAGATTTCCTTAAGCAGGATTTTCCAGAGGTTTTCCCTTTGCTTACGGCGAAAAATGTGATATACTAGGTCGAAAGTATTTCTGTTTTGGGGGTGAGACTGTGAAGCTTTTGGAGGACATTTTTGAGGATTTTCCGGAGGAACTGACAGAGGAAGTGTCTGAGGGCCTGCGGGAAAGCCCGCCGGAGACGATTTCCGGGGATGCGGAGGATGAAAATTTCGATCCATCCCAGGGAATGCCGGAGCTGATCTACGCCCAGGCTGCGGAGGAAGACCAGGAGCCTTTCCCATTCCCGCCCCACGGACAGGTCCAGCCTGTCTTTGTCATGGGGTTGATTGCGGCTTTGGCGGCGGCACTGCTGCTGATCATGATTACCCTGTGCCTGCCCTACTTCGGGGAGCCGGATGAGGACCCGGAGGCGATCCTCCATCACAACAACAGCGCCGCCAACACGGAGCCTACCAGGGAGACCATTCTGGAGCCTACCATTTCCGAAACCGAGCCGGAAAACCCCACCATTCCCCCGGACCGAAATCCCTATGGTCGCAATGACTTCCAGTATAACCGCCACAACTACCTGCTGCTGCAAAACCTGAGCAGCTACCCCGGGGTGGATGTCTCCGCCTTCCAGGGCAAGATCGACTGGAAGAGGGTTTCTTCCTCCGGAATTTCCTTTGCCATTGTCCGGCTGGGCTACCGGGGCTATGAATCCGGGAAGCTGGTGGAGGATGAATACGCCAAAAAGAATCTGGACGGCGCCGCGGAAGCGGGGCTGAAGGTTGGCGCCTATTTCTTTTCCCAGGCCCTGAGTATCAAGGAGGCCGACGAGGAAATCGAGTTTATGCTGGATATCCTGGGGGAGCAGCATCTGGACATGCCGGTGGTGCTGGACTGGGAGATTCCTGCTGCCACGGCCCGGACGGCAAGCATGGATGCCCGGACTCTGACAGATATTCAGCATCACTTCATTGACCGGATGACGGAGCTGGGCTACCAGCCCATGGTCTACTTCAACTGGCATCAGTCGGAGAATCTTTACTACCTTGCGGAGCTGGAGCACGCCCCCTTCTGGCTGGCCCTGTACCAGGACCGGATGACCTATCCCTGGGCAGTGGACATGTGGCAGTACACCAACAAGGGCCGGGTGCCGGGAATCAACGGAGATGTGGATTTAAACGTCTATATGCCGGGCCTATAAACACACAGCCGGAAGCGAAAGCTTCCGGCTATTTTTTAAACGAAAACCGGGACGCCTCCAAAAGGCGTCCCGGAATTGGGGTTTGCAGGGGCTTAGTACATTCCGCCACCCTGGGCTGCGGCGGCTGCGGCAGCAGCGTCAGCAGCGGGATCGGGCTTGTCAACCACCAGAGACTCGGTGGTCAGGACACAGCCGGCGATGGAAGCGGCGTTCTCCAGAGAGGAACGGGTGACCTTGGTGGGGTCTACGATACCGGCGGGGATCATATCCACATATTCCTCGGTGTAGGCATTGTAGCCGTAGCCAACCTTACCGCAGGAACGGATCTTCTCATAGACCACGCTGCCATCCACACCGGCGTTCTCGGCGATCTGACGGACAGGGGCCTGGAGAGCGGAGGCGATGATCTTGGCGCCGGTCTTCTCGTCGCCGTGGAGGGAAGCAACCAGCGCTTCCACAGCGGGGATGGCGTTGACCTGAGCGGTGCCGCCGCCGGCGACGATGCCTTCCTCAACAGCTGCCCGGGCAGCGTTCAGAGCATCCTCTACGCGGAGCTTCTGCTCCTTCATGGCGACCTCGGTCTGAGCGCCCACCTTGATGACGGCTACGCCGCCGGAAAGCTTTGCCAGCCGCTCCTGGAGCTTCTCCCGGTCATAGTCGGAGGTGGTGGTGGCAATGGCGGAAC
>CAYRDE010000201.1:0-2636 GCA_964422935.1 uncultured Oscillospiraceae bacterium
CGCCGTTGACGGCCTTCACCTCGCCTGCGGGGGTAAAGAAAGAGGTATGCAGATCACGAACTTCTAACATTGCCATAGCTGCTTTCCTCCTTAATTCTTAAGCTTGGGGTCGAAGGCATCCCGCAGGCCGTCGCCGAACAGGTTCAGGGACAATACGATCAGGCTGATCACCACAGCGGGAATAATCAGACGATAGGCATAGGTATTGATGCCGTTCAGGGCGTCAGATGCCAGAGAGCCCAGGGAGGGCATGGGAGCGTTAACACCCAGTCCCAAGAAGGAAAGGTAGCTTTCCGTAAAGATGGCGTTGGGGATCTGCAGAGCGGTGGAGATAATCACCACGCTGATGCAGTTGGGCAGCAGATGCTTGCGGATGATCCAGCCGGATTTTGCGCCGGTGGCCTGGGCAGCCAGCACATACTCCTGCTCCCGGAGGGACAGAATCTGACCACGGATCAGCCGGGACATGGAGACCCAGTACAGCAGGGCGAACACCAGGAAGAGGCTGACCATATTGACGCCCAGCCGTTCCAGGATGGTGCCCTCCAGGACCGGGGTCAGGCTGACCTTCAAAACGGAGGCCAGCAGAATGACCATCAGGGTATCGGGCAGGGAGTAGATGATATCCACAATCCGCATGATGACGATGTCCACCTTGCCGCCAATATAGCCCGCAATGGAGCCGATGGTCATGCCGATGATCAGAACAATGATACTGGCGAAGAAGCCAACAGCCAGGGAAATCCGGGTGCCGTAGACCACACGGATGAAGTAGTCACGACCCTGGGCATCGGTGCCGAAGATGTGGGGGAATACCTTCTCCCCGGCCTCGATCTTCTTTTGCTCCGTAGCGCCGTATTCAAAGGGATGGAGGTTATTATAGGAGGGGTCCATGGGCTTGCCGGGGGTGTTGCCCAGCATCTTGTCATAGCGGTAGGGCCAGAAGTAGGGCACAATGATGGAGGCCAGGGCAATGATGATGATCAGGAACATGCTGATGGCGGCAATCTTATTCTTCATCAGGCGCTTCATACCGTCCTTAAAGAAGGTGGTAGAGGGGCGCATCTGCACCATATATTCTTTTTCTTCATCCGTTGCCGGGATAAAGTCATCCACGTCCACATGCATGGAGAAAATTTTCTTTTTCATGTCTGCTCTCCTTACTCCAGGGTAATTCTGGGGTCCACGACCTTGTAGAGGATATCGCTGACCAGGTTCATAATGACAATCAGCGTAGCCAGAACAATGGTGGTGCCCATGATCATGGGATAGTCACGGTTTGTGATGCTGCTGACGAAGTTGCGGCCGATACCGGGTACCGCAAAGATCTGCTCCACCACCAGCGAGCCGGTGACAATGTAGGCGAGCATAGGACCAAAATAGGTGATTACGGGAATCAGAGAGTTTTTCAGGGCGTGACCAAAGATGATCTTCGGTCCGGAAACACCCTTGGCCTTGGCGGTACGGATATAATCCTGTCCCAGCACGTCCAGCATAGAGGACCGGGTCAGCCGGGTGATGTAGGCCATGGGGTACAGAGACAAGGTGATGATGGGCAGCACCAGTCCCTCTGTGGTAGAGCCGTTGGCGGGGAAGATGGGCCAGTGGACCGCAAACAGCAATAGCAGCAGCGTGCCCATAATAAAGGAGGGCATGGACACGAAGGCGGTGGTGATCACCATAATCACCTTATCGATGACCCGGTTGCGCCGCAGGGCCGCCACAGCGCCCAGCACAATGCCCGTTCCCAGGGCGATGAAGGCGGCAATCAGGCCCAGCTTTGCGGAGGTCTTCATACCGTCGGCAATCACATCGATGACCATACGGCCTCTGAGCTTCACCGAGGGGCCGAAGTCCAGATGGAAGACCACGTCCTTCAGATAGGTCACATACTGCTCCATAAGGGGCTTATCATAGCCGTACTTGGCCTCCAGAGCGGCCTGAGCGGCCTCCGAGATGGCCTTCTCTCCCATGAAGGGGCCGCCAGGGACCGCCCGCATGACAAAGAACGTTACCGTAATGACTACCCATACCGTCAGGATCGCCAGGGCGATTCGTTTGAGTATGTACATCAGTGTTTTTGCGTTCATTCACTTTCTCCCTTTCCAGCGGAATGTCATGCTGGTTTTCAACAGCATGAAGCGGGTACCCGCTTCCGTTTTCTGTATCGTCTCCCCTTGGCTCCGCTGATAGACACTTCCGATTTTTCTTTGATTCCGTCATGAAAACACGCAGCTGGGCAGCAAAATATAGCATTAATTATACACCAGAGCCTATTATTTTGCAACGCATCAAGTCTCCCAATAATTTAGCAAAATGAAGCGCCATTTTGTGATTTTTGTACATGAACATCCGTCCGTATCCGATGAACAGCGGAAACAATCTGCAATATTGGGTGGTTCTTCCACGATTTTCCCATTGACTTTTTAAAAAAATGTTCCGAAAATTCTGGCAGCGAATGGTTTTTTCCCGGCTGCGTGCAGGAAGGCTGCCGTGAAAATTCAGGAAGAAACCGCTTGACATGCCATCGTTTCAATGCTATAATGTCTCCCGTGGCAAGGAAAGCTGCCTTACCGCTTTTATGGGCCTTTAGCTCAGTTGGTCAGAGCCTCCGGCTCATAACCGGATCGTCCCGG
>CAYRDE010000202.1:0-2629 GCA_964422935.1 uncultured Oscillospiraceae bacterium
GCTCCACCCCGGAGATCAAGCAGCGCTATGACCAGGAAATCAGTGCCTATTCCTTTGCACCACCCAGCACCTTCGGCCTGGAAGCCGTCCGCGCCGGATACTCCCCGGAGGGCGAAGCCTGGCTGGAAGAGCTGCTGACCTATTTGGAGGGCAACGTCCGGATGGTAGCGGAGTGGGCAGAAAAGCACCATGTGGGCTTTACCAAGCCCGAAGGCACCTTCCTGGGCTGGCTGGATTTCTCCACTGTCGGCCTGTCCGATACCGATGTGATGAAAAAGATCATTATTGGCCAGGAAGTGGTCTGTGTTCCCGGTCCCTGGTTCGGCAAGGGCGGTGAAGGCCACCTGCGGCTGAACATCGGCTGCCCCAGAGCCACCCTGGAGGAAGCGCTACAGCGGATTGCATCCGTATTGAAGTGAGAAGCAAGCTGAAGCGCATCTGGTTTCCACATCTGATACGAAAAGGAAGAATAACAAGGAGAGAAAACATATGACAACACAAACCAATGACAGCGGCAAGCTGTCCAGAATGGACCTGTTTTCCATGGCCATCGGCCAGATCATCGGTGTCGGCATTATGACCATGACCGGTATTGCCATCGGCTTTACCGGCCGCAGTGTACCTTTTGCCTATATCCTGGCCTGCATCCTGACAGTCGTTTCCGCAGTACCTCAGATCTTCATCGGCGGCACCGCCAACTTCCTGGGCGGTCAGTATTCCCAGATTGCCGTCCTCGGCAATAAGAAACTGGCAGGCTGGTACACCTATGTCAACCTGTGCATGCTTTTCGCTGTTTCCATGTACACCCTGTCCTTTGCGGACTACTTTCTGTCTCTGGTTCCCGGTGCCAACGGAAAGGTGATCGGCTGTATTGCTCTGTCCATCATCTTCCTGATGCACCTGTTCGGCATCAAACAGGCTGCCCGGCTGCAAAATGTTCTCAGCGCTGTTCTGGCCCTGGCCGTTGCCGCCTACATCGCCTTTGGCGTAGGCAGCATCAGCCCCGATTACTTTGCTGAGGATCAATTTATGACCGGCGGCGTAGGCGGCTTTGCCCTGGCTAGCGTCTACCTGACCTTCGCCTGTGGCGGTGCCAACTATGTGGTCAACTACAGCTCCCAGGCCAAAAATCCTACCAAGGACATTCCCTTTGTCATCATCGTCTCCACTCTGGGCATTGGTGTGGTATACGCTGTGATGTCCGCAATTGCTGCCGGTGTTCTGCCTGTTTCCGCTGTGGCCAATCAGCCTCTGTCTTTGGCGGCCGCCGAATTTATGCCCAGTGCAGTATTCACCTTCTTCGTGGTAGGCGGCGCCATGTTCGCCCTACTGACCACCCTGAACTTCTCCATTGGTATGATGGTCTATCCCGTTCTTCGGGCCTGCAACGACGGCTGGCTGCCCAAGGGCCTGGCTGCTGTCAACAAGAAGTGGGGCACAGCCCATTGGATCCTGCTGGTCTTCTATCTGGTTGGCATTGTTCCCATTATCATTGGTCTGGACCTGACCACCATTGCCAACAGTACCGTGATCGTGACAAAGGTCTGCGCCGCCATCGTGGTCTATGCCGCTATGCAGCTTCCCAAGAAAATGCCCGAACTGTGGAACAAGTCCCGGTTCCATGTGTCAAACGGCGTTCTGAACACCTTCTGCATTATCAGCCTGGTCATCTGCATTGTTTCCGTTCTTCTGCTGCTGATCTCCTCCTCCACCATTCAGATCGTGCTGAATCTGGCCATTCTGGCTGTGGGTGGGATCCTGGCTTTGATCTTCCACAAGGGTGCTACCGTCAATATGAGCTACACCGAAAACTGATTTTCCTCTATGGCGGCGTGTATATGCCCATATACGCGCCGCCTTCCTCTCCCCTCTAGAAATTCATGTTGCATTTCTTATCCATTTTTGCGATAATAGAGAAAATCAACAGAAAAAAGGTGAGGAAAGAATATGAGCGAAGCCAGACTGGATCTGATCTACGAGCTGATGCATCAAAAGGCAGCCACTGCCAGGGCTTATATGCAGTATATCGACTCTGACCGGGAATACGTGACCGGGGACAAATTGTATATGCGAGAAGCCCACTTTCTGATTGCCATTGGTCCCGGTGAGGGAAAAACCATGTCGGAAATTGCCCAGGAGATGGATGTGACGCAGGGGGCCGTATCCCAAACGGCTGCCCGGTTAGAGAAAAAAGGGTATATTCTGCGTCAGAAATGCCCGTCCAACCGTCGGCTGACCATTGCCAGGCTTACGGAAAAGGGAGAAGCCTTTTATGCGGAACACCGGAAATATGACAGGAAGACCTTTGTTCGCCTGGATCGCCTCTGCTTTTCCCAGTATTCCGACGAAGCGCTTCGTATGCTTATTGACTATGAGAAATCTGTCTGGCAAGTCATTTCAAGTGAAAACGCAGCCGAACACATCGATTAAGGAGAATTCTTATGCACACCTATCAAATTACCTTTAGTCCCACCGGCGGCACCAAACGGGTCGCTGGCATTCTCACAGGAAAACTGGCGGAAACCGCTGAAGTAATCGATCTGTGTGACCGAGTCCTGGACTTTTCCGGGATTGCCTTTACCCCGGAGGATGTATGCGTGGTTGCAGTTCCCTCCTACGGCGGGCGGGT
>CAYRDE010000203.1:0-2603 GCA_964422935.1 uncultured Oscillospiraceae bacterium
CACTGACCGGAAATAAAATTGGAGAAGGTGGCGTTGGTCAGCCGCAGAATCCGGATGATCTCGTCAGTAACGTGCTCCGGCAATAGGGAATAGAGAATTCGTCTCCCCTGTCGGGCCAGAATCTCCTTTCTTCCCAGGCAGTAGACAGAGAAGGCAATGCCAACAACCAGGGTGACCACCCCATTGGTCACGGTGCCGATTACCGATACCGCGCCGCCCATGAAGGTGCTGGCCTGATTGCCCAGGAAGGTCAGGGTATTCGTCAGGATTGTTGACCAATCCAGGCTTTGCAGATTAAAGGTCATCAGGAGCCAGTCCCGCACATCCGGGTTGTCGTCCATCAGCCGCATCAGGCTGGCGGCAGTCCGCTCCACAAAGGCAGGCAGCTTTGTCACCAGGGATGCGGTCGTCAGCCGAATCTGAGGCACCAGCAGCTCCACAACAAACATGATAACCAAAACCAAAGCCGCAATGGTAAGCACAATGGACAGTCCCCGGCGAAGCCCCGGCTTCCGAATGCCATCCAGCTGCCGCTCAATGGCACGCATGGGAACATTAAATACAAACGCAATACAGGCGCCCGCGAAGAATGGGGCAAACAGATCCCAGATGGCGGTAAACACCTGGGAGGCCCGGGCCGTATCCAGCAGCAGCCAGGCAAATACCAGGCATCCGGCAATCAGCAGGAACAGATTGCGCAGCAGCTTTCGATCGATTTGCATAACGGTTCCCTCCTTTTCCCTTTGGCCTTAGTATATCACCGTTTTCCACAAAAATCGAGTGAACAAGTTGTAAATATTACCGGCGGCAAAGGCGGCGGAGGTCCTCGCACAATGCCCCCACGTTTTCCTCCTTTGTCCCCCAGGAGGTACAGATACGGATGGCCCGGTGGGTTTCATCCAAGCGTTCCTGCTCACAGAAAACGTATTTCTTCCCCAGCTCCTCCAAAATATCGTCAGAGAGGATGGGGAAAATCTGATTGGTAACCCCGGGCACCAGATAGGGCACCCCGCAATCGTCCAGGGCTTCCCGGATTTTGTCAGCCAGACGAATGGCATGGGCGGCAATTTCAAAGTACAGATTGTCCGTCATCAGGGTGTCGAACTGAATGCCCAGAAGACGGCCCTTTGCCAGCATTCCCCCATGGCGCTTGATCAGATACCGGAAGTCCTTCCCCAGAGTGGGATTGGTGATGACCACCGCTTCCCCGAAGAGCGCCCCTACCTTCGTGCCGCCGATGTAGAACACGTCGCACAGCCGGGCCAGGTCCGCCAGGGTGATATCGTTGCCACGGCTCATCATGCCGTAGCCCAGGCGGGCGCCGTCCAGGAACAGGTAAAGCCCCTTTTCCCGGCAAACCTTTGACAGTTCCTCCAGCTCCGCCAATGTGTACAGGGTGCCCAGCTCAGAAGGATGGGAAATATACACCAGCCCGGGCTGAACGGTATGCTCAAAGCTGGGGTCAGCCCGGTGGGCATCCACCGCCTGTCTCACCTGCTCCCCGGTAATCTTTCCGTCGGAAGACGGAAGGGTCAGCACCTTGTGACCGGTGGCTTCGATGGCTCCGGTTTCATGGCAGGCGATGTGCCCGCTGGCAGCGCACAGGGCGCCCTGATGGGGCCGCAGAGCGGCGGAAATCACCGTCTGGTTGGTCTGGGTGCCGCCTACCAGGAAATGGACGGCAATGTCCTCCCGACCGCACAGAGCACGGATTTTCCCCGCTGCGGAGGCACAGAAGCTGTCCTCTCCGTAACCGGGCGTCTGGGTCATGTTGGTTTTTGTCAGGGCCTGTAGAATCTTCTCGTGGCAGCCCTCGCAGTAGTCGTTGTTGAAGTAAATCATAGCATTCTCCCATTTCAAAAGGTTTCTGTCATTTTACCCCTTAACAGGAGACGTGTCAAGCATTCATAAGTTGATTTCCCGGGGCATATGCTTTTTTCAAGGAAGCTCTGATTCATCCGGCAGCGCCGCAGACAAAGGATTCAGAGGCTTTCTAAGCTTGGTAACCAAGCGACCTGACACAGCATCGGAGGGGAGAAGCATGAAAGAATGCCTTGAGAAGCGAGCCCAAGAACTGGCTGTGTACATGATCGAAACCGGTGCCACTGTCCGGGCTGCCGCCCGGCACTTTGGTATTTCCAAATCCACGGTGCATAAAGACCTGACCCAAAGGCTGGAACCCTACAACCGGGGGCTTTACCTGCAAGTCCGGGAAATTCTGGACGAAAACAAGCGGGAGCGCCACATCCGCGGCGGCATGGCTACGAAACGAAAATATGAGAAAAAGGCAAATGCCACATAAGGAAACCGAAAAAGGACGCTTGACCGGGTATTTGCCCGGTCAAGTTTTTTATGCTATGATGTTGTCAGGATTCTAAACAAAACGTCGTATTATGGATAGAGGGCCTCAACCATACAAAGGAAGGTGATTGCATCCATGGACACCGCACAGGCAAACCGGCTGGTAACCCAGTACGCGGATCTGATTCTTCGGGTCAGCTACAGCTACTTAAAGCAGACCTGTGACGCAGAGGATATCTGTCAAACGGTCTTTCTGAAAATTCTCACGAAGGACCTGCTCTTTGACACCCCGGAGCATGAAA
>CAYRDE010000204.1:0-2597 GCA_964422935.1 uncultured Oscillospiraceae bacterium
CTGGCCCGGGTGCTGTATAACCTGCTGGAGACCGTCCGGATCTGCGGCGGCCTGCTGACCCCCTTCATCCCCGACACCGCGGCGGAAATCGGCAAGCGGCTGGGGGTTGCCCGGATGGACTGGGACAGCCTGAATGTCTTCGGCATCCTGCCCGCCGACGCGGCAACCGTGACTGGCGCCCCTCTGTTCCCCCGGATCGACATGGACAAGGAGCTGGCTGCCCTGGCGGAACTGAATAAGCCCGCCAAGCCTCCCATCGAGGTGGAGCCTTACACCGAAGAGAAGGTGGACTTCGACACCTTCTGCAAGTCCGACTTCCGGGCGGTGAAGGTGAAGGCCTGCTGCAATGTGAAGAAGAGCGAGAAGCTGCTCCAGTTCACCCTGGACGACGGCACCGGCACCGATCGGCAGATTCTCTCCGGCATTGCCAGGTTCTATAAGCCGGAGGAACTGGTGGGAAAGACCCTGGTTGCCATTGTGAACCTGCCTCCCAGAAAGATGATGGGCAAGGAATCCAACGGTATGCTCCTGTCCGCCGTCCACACCGAAAAGGGGGAGGAAAAGCTGAACCTCATTATGCTGGACGACAAGATCCCCGCGGGTGCGAAGCTGTGCTGAGATCAGAGGACATCACAAAGGTACGCCGGTTTGATGAATTGACCGCATTGAAGGGCCTGTTTATCCTGGTGATTGTGCTGCATAACAGTATGCTGGTTACTCCCGCCGTCCTGGAAAGGGTGCCCGGTATGGACTTTATCGCCCTCTTCGGCGGCAATCTGGGCAACAGCATGTTCTTCCTGCTCAGCGGATTCGGCATGTTTTATGGCTACCGGGGCAGAATTCAGGCTCACGAAATCCCCTTTAACGCCTATTTTGGCAGGAAGCTTGCAAAGCTATATCCCATGTATCTGATTTCCAATCTGGCTTCCCTGCTTTTGGGGATTATTCAATGGGGACCCAGCGCCATCAATTTACAGCGGATCATCCGGACGTCGCTGCTGGGATTGGGCGGCGGCCTGCCCGGAGAAGGGCCTTACAATGCGCCCACCTGGTTCCTGGGCACCCTGATGCTGTGCTACGCGCTATTCTATCTCCTGTGCTATCATGTCCGGACGACAACCGGCTATCACTGCGCCGTTGCTCTGAGCATCGTCTTTGGGTGCGCCTGCATGACCGGGGAAAGTGCCCTTCCTTTCTGCGGCTCCGGCACCGGCACCGGGATACTGAATTTCTTCCTGGGCTGCGCCCTGGGGGAGGCCCTTCCTCAGCTTCGGGAAAGAGGCGGAAAATGGGGACCGCCGGCTGGCGTTTTCCTTCTGCTGGCGATTTTCTTGCTTATGGAGGGCTATGGAATCGAGATTATCTGCGGCGACGTGGGGATGGCCTTTGCCTTCCTGATATGTCCCCTTATTGTCTATCTGGCTGTGACCGGAAGGCTGCTTGCCCGGATTCTCCGGTGGAAGCCCCTCCAACGGCTGGGCAGGGTCAGCGGCTCCGTATTCTACTGGCATCTGGTGACCTATTATGCCTTCCTGTCTGTCTGCAATGGCAGAGCGGTCCGGGAGTGGGAATACCTGGTATACCTGCTCCTGATGCTTCTGTGGAGCGCCCTGGCCCAGGAGCTTCTGCGGAGGGCGGAGGCCCGGCGCGGTTCCCGGATGGATTGAGATAACCTTACCCCCTCCCGAGTGGGAGGGGGTAAGAATATTTTTAGCTCCAATGGTCCATACTCCTTCTATTCTATTTCAGGAGGATGACCTATGAAGCTTCGTGATATTATGACCAACCCGGTGGTGCGGATTCACCCGGAGGAGAGCGTTGCCGTGGCGGCGAGAACCCTCAGCCGGTACAATATCGGCGCTCTGCCGGTCTGCGGCAGCGACGGCAGGCTCTGCGGCCTGGTCACCGACCGGGATCTGGTGACACGATGCCTGGCCTCCGGCAGAACTCCGGAGAGTACCCCTGTTCGGGACGTGATGACAAGGCAGGTGATCTCCGCCCAGCCGGATATGGAGGTCAGTCTGGCGGCGAACCTTATGGGAAGAGAGCAGATTCGGCGGCTGCCGGTGGTGGAAAAGGAGAGGCTGTGCGGTATGGTGAGCCTGGGGGATCTTGCCGTCATGGAGGATTCCGCCATCGAGGCCGGGGACGCACTGACGGAGATCAGCGAAAACCTGTCCAGCCGGTGATTGTCCGCGAATGAAGGACAATTGTTGCCCGTCAAAATTCACAAAAAAGTCGTTCATATTTTGTGAAAAAACCCTTGACAAATGGGGAATGGGGTGGTAATATAAGGAAGCTGTCCGAGAGGGCAGCTTTAAAATGCCAAAGCAAGAAGAAATTTGAAAATAGAGGAAAAAACCTCTTGACAAATGTCGGATTGCGTGGTAGAATTTAAAACCGTGCGATGAAGGAGCCGTCTCTGGAGCACGGACAGTCTCCTAAAAAACTTAAAAGAATCTTAAAAAAGTTCTTGACAAGTTCGACGGGATGTGCTAAAATAGTTAAGATTTCATCGGAGCGAAAGCGACGGGAAAGCGCACTGCACCTTGTAAATTGAATAACGAAAAGACAAACTAAGACACCTTGGACAATTA
>CAYRDE010000205.1:0-2568 GCA_964422935.1 uncultured Oscillospiraceae bacterium
TGGAGCTGCTGGGCAAGGAGCCTGCCTTCCAGCTGCGGGGCGGCAAGCGGGAGACTATCTACGCCAGAAACTCCGCTCTTCCTTCCTCCTATATCGACGAGGATGCCAAGATTGTCAACGCCTTCGTGGCTGAGGGCTGTGAGGTTTACGGCAGCGTGAAGCACTCCGTCATCTCCACCGGCTGCACCATCGGTAAGGGCGCTCGGGTTGAGGATGCCGTAGTGATGCCCGGTGTGGTCATTGAGGACGGCGCAATTATCCGTAACGCCATTCTGGGCGAGAATTCCCACATCGGCAAGAATGCCGTGGTGGGCGGCGCCTTTGCCGAGGGCGAGAAGAAGCAGATCAGCGTGACCTCCAAGGGCGCTGTTCTGGAAGCCAATGCCGTCCTCGGGGCCGGCCAAATGATGTGATTTTTAGGAGGGTCCTACCATGAATGTAATGGGTATTATCTTTACCAACGACGCTTCTCTGGGCGATCTGACCGACAAGCGTACCATGGCGTCTCTGCCCTTTGGCGGTCGTTACCGCCAGGTGGACTTCGCCCTGTCCAATTTATCCTGCGCCGGTATCCGGCATGTGGGCATCATTTCCCGCCACAACTACCAGTCCCTGATGAACCACATCGGCGACGGTGAGGAGTGGGGCCTGGAGCTGGAAGAGGGCGGCCTGGAATTCCTGACCCCCTACGCTCAATCCGCTACCCACACCTACCGGGGCAAGCTGGAATCCCTGAACAGCGCCATGGACTTCCTGGAGTACGGCGCTGACGATGAGCTGGTGGTGATGATCGACTCCGCGGTCCTGAGCAACATCGACCTGAACGATGTGCTGAATCAGCACGTTGCCAGCGGCAAGGACGTTACCGTTGTCACCAAGGACGGCATCTGCAACGGCGAGAAGGTTATCGACCTGGCTTTGAAGGTGGAGAACGGGGAAGTCACCGACATGATGGTGGACTACGCCGCACCCAAGGATTTCGTCGCCTCCATGGACATCTTCGTGCTCAACAAGCAGTGGCTGATCAAGCAGGTCAAGGAAATGATTGCCAGAGACAAGTTCCACATGGACCGTGATCTGGTCATGGGCGGCTGGCAGCGGGGGAAGGTTTCCGTGAATACCTATCCCTTCCAGGGCATTGCTATGTTCAATGAGTCTGTGGGCGAGTATTTCGACCACTCTCTGGACCTCATTAAGAAGGAAGTCCGGCAGGATATGTTCCATCGCAATCATCCCGTTTACACCAAGGTCCGTGACCGGGTTCCCACCTACTACGGCGAGACCTCCGATATTGAGGACTGCCTGGTGGCTGACGGCTGCTTCCTGGAGGGCGAGGTAGAAAACTCCGTCCTGTTCCGTCAGGTTACGGTCAGCAAGGATGCTGAGGTGGAGAACTGCGTCATTATGAACGACACCGTGATTGGCGAGGGCGCGGAGCTGAAGTACGCCATCCTCGATAAGGATGTGACCGTGACCCCCGGCGCGAAGCTCATTGGTACCAAGCACAGCCCCATCATTGTCAAGCGGGGTGAAACCGTATGAGAATTGCCATCTGCGCTTCCGAGGGCGCGCCTTATGCCAAATCCGGCGGCCTGGGCGATGTCATGGAGGCCCTGCCTGCTGCCCTCCAGCGGATCGAAGGCAACGAGGTAGCGCTTATCCTGCCCTATTACAGCAAGATCAAGCAGAACGCCGCCTATACCACCGAGAAGGTAGCCGAGATGCGGGTGCAGCTGGGCTGGCGGCAGCAATACTGCGGCGTTATGAAGCTGTGCAACCGGACGGACGGGGTCCAGGTCTATTTCCTGGACAACGAATATTACTTCGGCGGTCGTACCGGGGCCATCTACGGCGACATGGACGACGGTGAGCGGTTTGCCTTCTTCTCCCGGGCCTGCCTGGATACCATGGTCGCCCTGGACTACATCCCGGATGTGATTCAGTGCAACGA
The DNA here is from genome assembly GCA_964422935.1 of uncultured Oscillospiraceae bacterium. GTDB lineage: Bacteria > Bacillota > Clostridia > Oscillospirales > Oscillospiraceae > Faecousia. Next base: position 1,952 of record CAYRDE010000205.1, read on the forward strand.
CTGGCAGACGGCTTTGATCCCCACTTACTTAAAGGCTCTGTATCAGGGACAGTTCCCCAGAACAAGGTGCATGTATACCATTCACAACATCGAGTATCAGGGCTGGGCCAATGCCAGCTTCTTCGATGATATGCTGGGCCTGCCCTGGGAGTACCGGAGCACCCTGGACATGAACCACTCCGTCAATGTAATGAAGGGCGCCATTGAGACTGCGGACCTGGTGACCACCGTTTCCGAGACCTATGCCCGAGAGCTGATGTATCCCTACTATGCCCACGGCCTGGACGGCATCCTGGCAAACAACGCCTGGAAGCTCACCGGCATCACCAATGGCATTGATGTGAACACCTTCAACCCGGAGACGGACAAGGCCCTGCCTGCCCACTATAATTCTGAGACCTTCGTGGAAGGCAAGGCCAAAATCAAGGCCGCCCTCCAGGAGGAAGTGGGCCTGCCGGTGAAGCCTGACGTTCCGCTGATGGTGATGGTGACGAGACTTGCCGGACACAAGGGCCTGGATCTGCTGTGCTACATTGCCCGGCGGCTTCTGTGGGAAGAGGATGCCCAGCTGCTGATTCTGGGCACCGGCGAAGCCCAGTATGAGAACTTCTTCAAGG
>CAYRDE010000206.1:0-2528 GCA_964422935.1 uncultured Oscillospiraceae bacterium
TATTGTGGCAAAGCACATCCACCCGGACGTGAACGGCGTCCGCATCGCCAAGCTGGACGAACGCACCTACCGCCGCCTGTTGTGGGATCACCGTCCTCTTACTGATTTCTGGCGGGTGGGCGGCGGCTACACCAGAAAGCTGGAGGCCCACGGCATTTACACCATGGGTGATATTGCCCGCTGCTCTCTGACGGACGAGGATCTGCTCTACCGGCTGTTCGGCGTCAACGCCGAGCTGCTGATCGACCACGCCTGGGGCTGGGAGCCCTGCACCATCGCCCAGATTAAAGCCTATAAACCCGGCAGCAATTCCATCGGTTCCGGACAGGTTCTGCCCTGTGCCTATGCCTTTGACAAAGCCCGGCTGGTGGTGCGGGAAATGGCAGACCTGCTGTCCCTGGACCTGGTGGACAAGGGGCTGCTTACGGACCAGATTGTGTTGACCGTAGGCTATGACATTGACAACAAGCACTATCAGGGTGCCTCTTCCATAGACCGCTACGGTCGGAAGGTCCCCAAGCACGCCCACGGAACCGCAAATCTTTCCCGGATGACCGCTTCCACAAAGCGGATTACCCGGGCCACCATGGATTTATTTGACCGGATTGTAGACCCGGCGCTGCTGATCCGCCGCATGTATCTTTCGGCAAACCATGTTCTCCCGGAGACGGAGGTCCTCCAAAACGCCCCCATGGAACAGCTTGACCTGTTTCAGGACCCCGGTGCCGCCCAGGCAGAGGAAACTGCCCTGGAACGGGAACGGCGAATGCAGGAAACTCTGCTGTCCATCAAGCGAAAATACGGAAAGAACGCCATATTAAAAGGAATGAATTTGGAGGAGGGCGCTACCGCCCGGGAACGAAACGGTATGACGGGAGGTCACAAGACATGAAGCACCCCTATGAGGATATCATAAACCTTCCTCGCCCGGTATCGAAGACCCATGCCCCCATGTCATCTCTGGATCGGGCCGCTCAGTTCTCCCCCTTTGCCGCTCTGACGGGTTTCGATGCCGCTGTTGCGGAAACCGCCCGGCTGACGGAGCATTCTCTGGAGCTGGACGTAGATGCCCAGGCAGAATTAAATGAAAAGCTTCTTTCCCTCAGCACTCAGCTTTCCCGGTCTCCCCAGGTTACCGTCACCTATTTTGTACCGGATGACCGGAAGGCCGGCGGTGCTTACGTCACTGTCACGGGAACCGTCCGCAGGCTGGACAGCCTGAACAAGTGGATGCTCCTGGAGGACGGAACCAGAATCTTTTTCGGCGATATTCTTTCTCTGGAGGGACCAGTCTTTTCTCCCACGGCAAGGGAAGGCAGCGCATCCCAATAAGAAAGGGCTGCAAAAAGCAGCCCCACTGTATTATATTGTAGGCTCGCCGCCGTCAGGCTGCTCCTCTTCCTTCTTTTGCTCTGCATCCAACTCCAGGTTATTTTCTTTCAGTGCCTTCCGGATGGCTACTGCCAGCATGGGTGCGAAGATATACGCAACCAGTGCATTGAATACTGTTGCCGGAAGCTTTCCCACCACAGATACCATGGCAGCCTCCGGTGTCAGCCCCTTGATCAGCAGTCCGCTGTAGAAATAACTCTTCCCCAGGTACAGCAGCGCATAGGTAACCGCCCCCGCAGCCGTAGCCAAAGCTGCCCAGCCGTGGTTCCATTCCTTCTTGCACATACGAATCACCAGGCCCGCCACCAGGCCGTAGGCACCCTTGGTCAGGAAGGTAATCCAGCACTCGGAGATATACAGAGGGTTCATCATATCGTAAATCATGGACCCCAGGCCGGATGCCAATCCTCCCAGCCAGGGTCCCAGCAGAATTCCGCTGAGGGCGCACATAATGTTCCCCAAATGGAAGGACGTGGTCCCTCCCACATCGATGGGAATGGTAATCCGCAGGGCAGAGCCAACCACCACCAGCGCCGCCAGCAGCCCAGTCAGTACCATTTTCTTCGTCGAAAGCTTCTGTTTCTTTTCCATAATGCTTACCTCCCGGTTTCCATTTATGCCATTATAGCGAAAACTGGCAATAAATACATATCCAAAATCATTATATAAAATAAGGCCAATTCACAGGATGGTCAGGAAAGGATGATAAATGTATAATTTCTGACGCAACCAATCAGAAAAGACTGTACAGTTTGTCATTTTAATGATATAATATTTCAAGTGAACAAAAATTGAAAGGGGAACTTTTCCATGAGATTGATTCGCGCGAAAGATTATAACGATGTCAGCCGTAAGGCTGCCAATATCATTGCCGCTCAGATTCAGCTGAAGCCCGACTGCGTTCTGGGCCTTGCCACTGGCAGCAGCCCCATCGGCACCTATAAGGAGCTCATCGCAAAGTATGAGTCCGGCGATCTGGACTTCTCCCAGGTCAAGACTGTGAACCTGGACGAGTATGTGGGTCTTACCAAGGATCACGACCAGAGCTATGCCTACTTCATGCGGACAAACCTGTTTGATCATGTGAACATCGACCAGAATAACTGCAACATCCCCAACGGTATGAACCCCGACGC
>CAYRDE010000207.1:0-2522 GCA_964422935.1 uncultured Oscillospiraceae bacterium
GCCAGATGAACGCCATGCGCTACGGCACGGTGCCTGTGGTTCACGCCACCGGCGGATTGAAGGACACGGTGCCTCCCGCCGATGAAAACGGCGAGGGCGGCTTGGGCTTCACCTTCCAGAGCTACAATGCCGACGACTTCTACGCGTCCCTGAAGCGCTGCCTGGATCTGTACAACCACAATCGGGAGGCCTTCCGGGCCTTACAGAAGAAAGGCATGGAGACCGACTTCAGCTGGGATGTTCCCGCAAAGAAGTATATGGATCTGTTCGAAAAGATGCTCTCCTGGTAAAATAGCAACCGGGCTGTTCCCTTTGGAACAGCCCGGTTTTACGATACAAAGGAGAAGCTTACTCAGCCACAGCGGCTTAAGGTGTAAAGGAATTGAGGGGAGCCCAGTCCAGGAGAGCTACATTCACCATGCCGCCGTGAGACGAAAGGTCCATGTTGAAGATGTTGCTTGTGGTTATGGTGTCCAGGTCATCGTAATCGAGCAGCGGTATATCGGAATCGGTTACGGGGTCCAGGGTGCAGGTCTCCGGATTGAGCCTGTAGACACCGTCGGCGCAGCCGCCGTTGGTGCAGGATACGAACAGTCCGTCCTCAAGGAACATGTACCCGCCATCAAAGGAACTCTTCGTGATTTGGACCGCCTCTGTGCCGTTAAACGCATACAGGGCTACCATGGTATAGTTCGATGCATAATCCATGATCTCTCCGATGAACAGCTCATCCACGCCGTCCCCGTTCAGGTCCCGGTAGGCGTAGCCGGCAGAGTCCGGGTTGAAAAACTCCAGGCCGTTTTTAACGTAGTGATAGGACTCCCAGTCGATTTCCCACCAGGCCACATCTCCGACGTCGATATTGGGCAGCTGGCGGAATTCTGCCACCACGTTGGCGTATTCCTCGTGGGCCAGCTGCGCCATATTGGCTGCGTGGAGCAGGTCCAGGCCGGAGGACTCCAGTATTTTGACTGTCAGGGCCTCATCCCAGGTGACCTCCGTCATAACGAAATCGGGAACGCTGCTGACGGGGAAGCGTTTCACGGTCATCTCGGTGTCCCCGTCGCCAAGGACGGTGGCGTCTGCCACATGTCCGGCAGCGGCGGTTACATTGGCTGCGGTCCCTGCCACAGGGGCGGTTCCTTCCAGAATGAATACCTGGGAATGGTCCTGGCTTTCCTCAACGACCCATCCGCAGGTGCCGGGGATCTCCGCTGTCATGGCATCGGTCCGGATGCGCAGGGTCTTGCCCTTTGCCAGAGGCTCCGGGATGTAGAAGAAGAGCCTGCCGCTGCTTAACTGGAGCTCCAGGTCCTTGCCCTCCTGGTGGATTTTGATTTTGCTTTCCGCGTCCAGCTTTACCAGATTCCCGTCCCCCAGGCTGATCCAGGCATAGCTGTCCGCCTGGGTCTCCATGCTGTAGCCGCTGGACAGGGTGGTGACCTCATTGGAGAATACGCGCTTTCCGTCGGCATCCGCGATCCGGATGGTGCCCTCTGTTTCGCTCAGGCGCAAATCACCGGCCTTGGACTGACCGCAGGCAGTGCACAGCAGGCAGATGGCGGTAAGCATAACAAAGATTCTATGTATCCGTTTCATGTTCACTGGCCTCCTCAAAAAATGGGAATCGTGCGGGGGGGTCCTTGCGGGGGAAAGGAATCAATATTCTCTACTATTATACCATTCCATACAGTGGAGGGCAAGAAAAACTGTACCGTTTTTTGCGGAAATTGGTTTCTTCCCGCCGCGTGGGGACTGATTCCGGAATGAAAGGGAAGTGACTTTTTACTGCCGCTTTTTCTCTTCATGGCGCTTTCTCGCTTTGGCCCGGAGTTCCCGCAGGACAGCCAGGGTTTTCTGGTCGTTGGGGAACAATCGCTTCAGCAGAAAAATGGCAATGGCGAAGGTCACGATTTTCTCCGGGGAAATGGGAAGCCAGAGAAAGGCAAGATAGCCTCCCGCCACCGCCGTCATCCAGCTGATGTCAAGCCAGGTGCCGATGGCAAACAGAAGGTAAGACCAGCCGTTGGTCAGCATCCAAGCCAGAAGAAAGCACAGAAGCAGCCTGGGGTTGGTAAAAAAGAGAAGAATCTTTTTGAGTCTGTGTTTTAATTTTTCCATAATTCGATACCCAATTGCGGTTTTTACCAGCATAATCAAAGAAAACGCCCTTGTCAATTGGTTTGAGAAAAAATTAAAGGTTTCTTCAAAACCGGAATCAAATACCATTTCTTGTCAACTTAACCGAAAGAAAAGAGGACAGGCTGCCTTCAAAAGAGATAAGTTGCCAAATATCAGAAAAAATGGGGTAAATTGCGAAAAATGGATTGACAGAGAGGGGGAATCGTGCTAAGATTGCACTGTCTCAATTGGAAAGAGTCTTTCCGAAGCAAGATATACGACCGCCGGCTTCTGCTGGCTAAGGCCATACGGACAGCCGGGTCGAATGCCGAAAACCGGAGAATCCCGGTTGGCAACTTTGGTTGCCTTATTGATTGAGTTAAAAGCTCAGTTTTATAAGT
>CAYRDE010000208.1:0-2422 GCA_964422935.1 uncultured Oscillospiraceae bacterium
CCGCCGCTGCCAAGGGTCAGTATATCCGTTCCTGCACCGTGGCCTCCACCATGGGTCCCGGCGTCAAGGTTTCTACTGCCAAGTATCTGTAAGCTAAGATACCACAACATCCCGGATGTGAAAGCACCCGGGATGTTTTTTCGTATCAACAAGTCATGCTTTTCTTAAGAATTGATTGCTCTGATTGACAAATGGGCCGGGTTATGAAATAATAAAAAAAACACACGGAAGGAGGACAGGATTATGAAAAGAAGGCATTCACTTTTCTTTCTGATTTCGGGTCTATTTCTGCTTCTTACAATAGCAGGGCTCCTCCTTGGAAGGCAGCCACATACCACTGCTGAAGATAGAATCCCAGCATCCTTGACGGAAGCATCTCAGCAAAAGCTGTTGATCTCTGTCTCTCAGGAGGACGAGGCCTACAGCTGCCAGGAAATCCCGCAAGGGAAGGAGGATTCTTCCTCCTTGTGCTTTACCTGCATTGGTCTGGAGGATGTGTCCATTACCATAGACGGCGCCGCCACGGAACTGGGAAAGGCCCTCCGGGACGGGAGCGTTTCCCTGGATGAAATCTCCTGTCTGGCTCAGTCAGATGTCCGGGCAGATTTCTGCGCCGAGAGATGGAAAAGCAAAAACGGCCTTTCCCATTTTTGTTATACCTACCCCGATTTTGACCTGTGGATTACCAATGACATTTATGAAACACCCGACGGTCAGCAGCACCTGATCCGGGATGTCACCCTGGCCCAACCGGGCAGCGATGTTGCCTTCGTTTACAACGAGCTTGACCAGGAGGATTGGGGCATTGAATTTTCCGTTACGGATGCTTCGCCCACGGAAATCACCCTGAACTATACCCAGTCCGGCGGTCAACTCCTGGGTCGGCTTACGACATGTGGCTATCAAATCAGCAATATGGATTGCAAGGAAGCTGTCCCACGGCTGGATGCCTCCCGCCTTCAGAAGCAAACGCCGATCTCCATGAATGCCCAGGGCAGCCTGACTGTGGATATCGAATCCTATTTTGGTCCCCTTCCCGCCGGAAAATACGGGATGTACCTGTATTTGCAGGATCAATACGAGGAAGCGGATGTACTACCCTTGACCCGGAACTATCACGACATACAATGCTATCGGATTGAGTTCACCATTTCCTGACGCTTCCTGCCATATGCTTTTCGGAGATGCCGCAAGGGGCAGTACAACATCATTTCCTTTGAAAAGAGGCACCCCGCCGCTTCCCAATTTCTTAAGAATCGCTTACCCCGATTGACAAAGCCTCGTTATTATGTAATAATAATATCAATTCAAAAAGGGCTGTTCCGACGATACCCTTTTGATACAAAATCGTTCAAAATGTGCAGGAAAGGGAGGTAATCCTATGTTACTCAGCAGCCTTGCGAAGGTTTTTCCCAAACAAAACCGTCTCTACTATTTGCTCATTGGATTTCTGATCGGGTTTAATCTCTCTGTGCCCCGCATTGACCGGCTGTCCAAGACCGCATGGCTGGTGATCTATGGGATTGCGGTTGTGTTGCTGGGACTTTTCCTCTATTTTATCCGTCCGAAAGAGCGGTCTGATTTTCCAAGCGGATGACCTGCCTGAATGACCCAGTTGTTGTCATCCTGGCCGGAGGGATTGCGGTGCCGCTCTGTATCCTTTACACCCTGTGGAGAACGGCCCACCCAAAAGGGGACTGAACCACGCTGCCAATGTTATTAAGGAGGGAGACGGTGAAGAAAATATATCTTGCTGCTTGCTTGATTGCAGGTGTTATTGTACTGCTGATATGCTTCCCTGTGAAGAAGCCGGTTCATCTTGCCGACAGATACCCGGCAATCGCAAGGGGAACCTATCAGGCCACCTTTGAATGGGACGGACAGACCGGGGACGACGTCATTCAGGCAAAGATATCCGACGAGGAATTTCGGACAATTCTCTCCTCCGCATCTGTTACAAAACACAAGACGTCCGGACAAATGCCCTCCCTTGCCTTCGCCATACACCTGACCGATGAGAAGGTTGGATATTCCATAGTGGTTGGGAACGATCATACCATATCCGTTGCCCAGACGGATTCCTTACAGCAGACCAGAACATTCTGGATTGACTGCGAGGAAAGGGTTTTCGATAGTCTCTATGCCTGTCATGTAAGCAATGGCGGCGCTCCGATTGCCCAAGTGGAGTCCCCTTTGCAAGGAAATTGAGGAACCACTGTATTTGCCCGACCATCCCACTTTTTTGCACGGTTTTCCAAAATAATACTTGACAATTTGTCAAATCTCTGCTATCATATTTGAGTTGCCAAAGACAGCAGGTGGAACTCCTTCCGTAAGTCCTGCCGAGGTGCGCTGATAGTGATTTTCTGCGTGTCTTTCTGTCTTCTGGCAGGAAGACACTTTTTATTTTCGGAGGTGAAAA
>CAYRDE010000209.1:0-2414 GCA_964422935.1 uncultured Oscillospiraceae bacterium
ACCTGTGACCCCATGCTTGTAAGGCATGTGCTCTCCCAGCTGAGCTATGCTCCCGTGCTGTCAGCCTTGGCTGCTCACCTCAGCGACATGACACATTATACACATGGAACGCCGTTTTGTCAAGCCTTTTTTTCTCTTTTTTCCATGGAATATTTAAGGACGCATTTCCAGGGATTTCCCACCATTTTAATTGGAATATCAGATTTTCTTCAAAAGTTCCTTTACATCCTCCGGTGTGAACCGGTAAACCGTATCGCAGAACTGGCATTCTACAGGGAATTCCTTCCCCTCTTCCATAATCTGCGTCAGCTCTTCCCGGCCCAAACTGATCAGGGCCTTCTCAACCCGCTCCCGGGAACAGTAGCACCGATAGGAAACCTCCACCGTGTCCAGAAAAACCACGCCCAGATCGCCGCAGACCTGCCCCAGAATATCCTCCGGGGACATACCCTGCTCCAGCATGGGAGTCACCGCGCCGGCTCTTTGAATGCCCTGTTCCAGCTTATCTATGATCTCATCCGGCGCTCCGGGAAGCAACTGAATAATATATCCCCCTGCTACCTTCACTGTCCTGTCCCGGTCGATGAGAACCCCCAGAGCACAGGCCGTGGGAACCTGCTCGCTTTGGACGAAGTAAGCGGTTACATCGTCCCCGATCTCGCCGGAGACCAGCTCCGTAGAGCCAATATATGGCTCCTTCATCTGTAAATCCCGGATCACCGTGATGGTTCCGTTTGTACCGACCGTAGCCCCCACATCCAGCTTCCCGGGATACTTCTCAACCAGAGGCACCTTGGGCTCCGTAACACAGCCCCGGACATTGCCAATCGCGTCAGAGACCACGGTAATGGTTCCTATGGGCCCGCCTCCCCGGATCTGGAGGGTCATGGACCCGTCCTCCACCTTCTGCATATTGCCCATCATGGATGCCGCTGTCAGCGCCCGTCCAAAGGCCGCTGTGGCGTTGGGCGTGGTCTTCTGAATCTCCGCTCCCCGGCGGACAAGCTCCGTGGAGCGGATTGCCACCACCTTCACAAAGCCATCCATTGTCATTCCCCGAACCAAATAGTCTTTCATAATCTCTTTCCCTTTCTCGCACTGAAATAGATTCGCTGCTCCCCCGCCCGGGGCGCTTCCAGAGAGCGGTCAGCATAAACCCGGATATGGGTAAATCCGGCGTCCTTTAAGTATGCGGTAAGCTGCTCCTGAGAGTAGGCATATTCCCGATGCTCCTCAAAGGATCGCTCCCAAAGTCCGCCCCGACGCTGGAACAGGTCCATACCATAGGAGCAGATATTGGTTTCCTCGTCAAACTCTCCCCGCCAGACGCAGTAGACATCGTCATCCTCATCCAGGAAGACCTGACCATCCATGGCCCGAAGCTTTTCCGGGGTGTTTACATCAAACAGAAATATCCCGCCGGGATTCAGCACCTTGTAAACCCGCCGGATGGCTTCCGCGCAGCTGTCGGGATCTGTGATGTAATCCAGGCTGTCCAGAGCGCACACCGCCATATCCACGGCTCTGGGAAGTCTCAGCGTCTGTAAGGGCTGGCAGACGAACAGCGGCGGATTCTTTACCGTCTGAGCCTTCTGGCTGGCTACAGTCAACATTTCCTCCGATAAGTCAACACCGATAACCCGCAGGCCCTTTTTCGCCAGCAGGAGCGCCACAGAGCCGGTGCCGCAGGCAAGATCCGCCGCCGTTCTGGGCCTCACACCTTCCCGGGCCAGGATCTTCTCATAGAAGGCAACCGTTGCCTCATAGTCCACATCGTTTGTCAGCCGGTCATAGCTGGCTGCCAGGGCTTCATATGCACCCATCGTTTCCCTCCTTTGCCTTGCAAGCAGAAACATCCCGACCCGTTGGGGTCGGGATGCTGCAAACTATCTTTAGCGTTTGAAGATGCTGAAAATCTCGTCGATGTCGCTCATATCCGCGCTCTTGGCAGGCTGACGGGCAGCCGCCACCGGGGTATCAATGTCCTCAGGCACAAAGCTGGGCTTGGCAGGCTTGGCGCCGTCAGCGGCAGCTGCCTTGGGCGCAAAGGACTGGGCCTTAATATCAAAGCCGGTCGCAATGACCGTAACCCGCATCTCATCCTGGTAGGCATCAGAAATGGTAGCGCCGAAGATGATGTTGGCATCGGGATTTGCTGCCTCCTGAACAATCCCGGCAGCGGTCTCCACATCGTCCAGAGTCATTTCCATGGAACCGGTCACATTCACCAGAACGCCGGTAGCGCCATTGATGGAGGTCTCCAGCAGCGGGCTGGAAACGGCGGCGGTGGCTGCCTGCTCGGCCTTTTCCCGACCGGAGGCCGTACCGACGCCCATGTGGGCCCGACCGGCGTCCTTCATCACGGCGGAAACGTCGGCAAAGTCCAGGTTGATAATGACATTCTGACTGAATCC
>CAYRDE010000210.1:0-2393 GCA_964422935.1 uncultured Oscillospiraceae bacterium
ACGACGCTATCTGTATCGCCCTGTGCTCTGCCGACGGCATTGCCAAGGATAACGAGGAGCGTATGAAGCACTGCCACAACATGCTGGAGCGTGGTATGAGCCTGGGCATGGAGGCCACCGACCTGTGGTTCGATCCTCTGTTCCTGGTCGTCAAGGGTATGCAGGACAAGCAGATGGAGGTTCTGGAAGCCATCCGCATGTTCTCCAACGAAGGCCTGAAGTCCACCGGCGGTCTGTCCAACAACTCCAACGGCGCGCCCAAGACCCTGCGGCCCATTATGGACTCCGCTCTGGTCGCTATGTGCATGATGCAGGGCCTGACCTCTGCCATCGTCAACCCCAACGACCTGCGCCTGATGGAGACCATCAAGTCCTGCGACATCTTCAAGAATCACGTTCTGTACTCCGACAGCTACCTGGAGCTGTAAGCGCGTAACAGACAAAATCCCTGCGTTGATAGCCGGGAGGGAAACTCCCTCCCGGCTACTCTATTTTTTGAGACATGGAAGAAATCATCCATCAATGGCAGTATTGGCTGCTGGCGATCTTACTGCTCCTGCTGCTTTTCCTTTGGGTTACCGTAAAGATCAATCGCCTTCGGCTTCGGAAGAAGCGGGACTTTACCCGCCGCCTGGAAACCCTGCTGCTGCCGAAGGAGGAGCTTCGGGCCCTGTGTCCCGGTCCCCACGGACAGTGGGTGCTGACCAATCAGAGGCTCATTATGGAAGCCGGAGAGGGCTTTACCGCCTTTCCCTTCTCGAAAATCAAAAAGGTCAGCGGTGTGGACGAAACCGGAAAGGCTACCGTGGCGGCGGCGAAAATGGCTGTGCTGACCGTAAAAACCGCGGATCAGGAATTTTATTTGCCCAGACGGAAAAAGGGAGACTTCACACAGCTGGTCAAGGGCTTAAAGGCTGGGGTCAGCCGTGAGAAAAGCAAACAGAAAAAGAAGGAAACCGGGAAAAAACAGGGGAAGAAACCGGAAAGCACCAAAAAGTAACCATGTATATTTAGCCATTGGGCTTAATATAAATTTGTTTTGAATGATTCATGGGAGGAATTTAAGTGAGCGTATTAACCGATTTGATTTACGGCGGCTCCAATGCCGTTGCCGGACTGACAGAGGGCGCTGTCAACGATGCCATCGCCAAATATGGCGCAGATAAGGAAATTGCCTTCCCCGATACTGCGTACTTCTTCCCCACCATTTACGCAGCAACCGGCGTGAAGGTGAAGACCCTGGGGGATCTGCCTGCCTGTGTCGGTGTCCTCAAGAGCCTGATCACCAACCAGGAGGATCTGGGCCAGGCGCTGAATGCCGGCCTTGCCACGGCTGTGGGCGCCGAAATCATTGAAGGCCTGAAATATGTGGACGGCGCGGAACCCTACGCCAATGAAAGCGGCATCGGCTTTGTGCCCGATCCCATTATCCGTTCCCTGGGCGTGCCCCTGGTTACCGGCGATATCCCCGGCGTTGCCGTGGTGCTGGGCAAGGCGGACAACGCAGGCGACGTGGTGAAGGTGGTCAAGGACTACCAGAGCAAGGGTATTATGACCTTCCTGGTGGGCGACGTCATCGAGCAGTGCATGGACGGCGGCGTGAAGATGGGCCTGGAGCTTCGTGTCATTCCCCTGGGCCATGATGTGACCTCCGTCATCCATGTTGTCACCGTGGCAATCCGTGCCGCTCTGATCTTCGGTAACGTCCAGCCCGGCAATCTGGCTGGCCTGCTGGAGTACACCAAGAACCGTGTGCCTGCCTTCGTCAACACCTTCGGCGCGATCGACGCTGTGGTGGTCTCTGCCGGCGCCGGCGCCATTGCTCTGGGCTTCCCCGTGGTGGTGGACATTGATCTGGCGGAGAACCAGGTTCCCGGCGCTCTGGAGTCCGTTCTGGACCACGCCGAGACTGTGAAGAAGTCTCTGGAGCTGCGCAATATCAAGATTAAGGTGAAGGAGCTGCCCATCCCCGTGGCCTTTGCCGCTGCCTTCGAGGGTGAGATCATCCGGAAGGCCGACATGCACAATGAGATCTGGTCCGCCAAGAATCCCACCGCCGAGCTGGTTGTCATGCGGGAGCTGGACCAGGTGGAGGATCACAAGATTACCATTATCGGACCTGACTTCACCGATGCCAAGGATCTGGCCCTGGCGACTTACGTTGAGGTTGCCGGTAAGAAGATGCAGGTGGACTTCGAGTCCGTTATCGAGCGGAAGTTCCACGCCTGGTTTAACTACATGGAAGGTGTCATGCACACCGGTCAGCGCAACCAGGTCCGTATTCGTGTCAGCAACGCTGCCTTCGAGGCAGGCCTGCGGATTCGGGACTTCGCCGAGGTGCTCTACGTTATGATCATGGACGAGTTCGACGCTGTTGTGGACAAGTGCCAGAT
>CAYRDE010000211.1:0-2375 GCA_964422935.1 uncultured Oscillospiraceae bacterium
CAACATTGCGGGCTTCCTGAAGGTGGCCGACGCCATGAACGCCCAGGGAATTGTATAAGGCAATAGAAACCCAGCCCCGGTCATGCATTTGACCGGGGCTGAATTTATGTCATGTTATGGATGAACCGGCTGAGATACTCCACGAAATCGTAGGCTGTAGGCCTTTTCCCTTCCTGGGAAAGGCTTTCCCAAAAGGCGATTTTCCCGGCGTCTTCGGCGGCGTAGGCATCCTGCCGCATTTCTTCCATGGCACGCTCCATATCCGCTACCACCTGGGCCTCTGATATACCCTCTCTTGCCGCTATCTTTTGGATTGCGCGATGTGCATGCAAATTGTCCATAATCTGCTCCATTCCCGTAATATATTAACCGATATTGGTTAATATGATTATATATCAAAATCGATTAACATTCAAGCAGAAAGTGAGGCTTGAACGTTATGATTTCCTACGAGAAACTGTGGAAGGTTATGAAGGAAAAAGGGATTTCCCAGTATGCACTGATAAAGGATTACCACATCAGTCCAGGGCAAATCACACGTCTAAAGCGGAATGAAAGCGTCAGCACCCACACGATTGATGTTTTTTGTAAAATTCTCCACTGTCAGGTCGGTGACATAATGGAATACATTGAGGAAGAGATGTAAAATGGAACAATATGGTACTATTAAAATCAAACTGGATGAACTGCTCAAGAAATCCGGCCTAAGCAAAAACAAACTGAGCCATCGTGCGGAAATGCAGCGCACCCAAATCAACAATTACTGCAACAATGAGGTCACCCGATTGGATACGGATGTGCTTGCCAGAATCTGCACCGTATTTGACTGTAAGATTGAAGACCTGCTGGAATTCATTCCGCCTGAGAAAGAATAAAACGTCAAAGCCTCCCTTGTGTAAAGGGAGGTGGCACGGCGCAAGCCGTGACGGAGGGATTGTCCAACGTTACGACACCCTCGCAGGTTAATTATAACCAGAAACGCTCTAAGCAGCCCCTCAGTCACGCTGTTCGCGTGACAGCTCCCCTTACACAGGGGAGCCTTAGGGCTACCACGCTTGCAAGTTTTTTTAATAATACAGCGCCCGGCTCTTGCATTGAGTCGGGCGTTATAGTATGATGAAGGTAGTTATTTCGAAGGGAGTGTTTTCCTGTGTACCGCTTCTATCAGAAAAACCCCATGGGCTTTTCCCTTATTTCCATTGCCGCCTATGTGGTTCTGTTCAGCCTGTCCGACAGTCTTTCGGAGGCCCTGGGCATCCAAAAGCTAGTTACCGCTCCCGTGGCCCTTCTGCTTACCCTGCTGCTGTATGGCTTTCTCCGCAGAAACGGCCTGAAAGAGGAATACGGTCTTTGTCCCTTCCGGGGAAACCCGAAGGACTTCCTGTACTTTCTGCCCCTGGTGCTGATTCTCAGCGTCAATCTGTGGAACGGCGCAGCCTTCACCACGCATCTTCCCGAAGCCCTGCTGTTCATCGTGAGTATGCTCTGTGTGGGCTTTCTGGAGGAGGTTATTTTCCGGGGCCTGCTGTTTAAAGCCATCTCCCGGGATAATGTCAGGCTGGCTGTCTTCGTTTCCAGCATCACCTTCGGTATCGGCCACATCGTAAATCTACTCAACGGTGCGGAGGTTCTTCCCACCCTGCTGCAAATCTGCTATGCCACCGCCATCGGCTTCCTGTTCGCGGTGATCTTTATTCGGGGAAAAAGCCTGTGGCCCTGCATTGTGACCCACGGCGTGATGAATTCCCTCAGCCTGTTCGGCGTCTCCGGCTCCCGAACCCAGGACCTGGTTACCGCGGCCTTCCTGTGCCTGGTATCCGCCGGGTACGCCCTGTGGATTTGGAAGCACACGGAAAAAGGACAGATATAAAATTCGGGCCGGAGGAAAATCCTCCGGCCCGATTCAGGTTGTCGAAAAGCTCCCACATATGGCGGTCCCCATGGCTCCCCTGTGTAAGCCGTGTGTACCCTCTCCGCCCCAGTGTGCGCACTGGGGCACCTGAACATTATAGTATGATTGCCACCGGCAATCATAATGATTTTCATTCGCTGCGCGGAGCACCACTCCCAAAGGGAGAGGCAAGGGCGTGGTCTAAATTCATATCGGCTTAAAGGTCACAGTTGCCCACGGTTCTGGGGAAGGGCAGTACATCCCGGATGTTGCCCATGCCGGTCAGGTACATGACGCAGCGCTCGAACCCCAGGCCGAAGCCCGCGTGACGGGCAGAACCGTACTTCCGCAGATCCAGATAGAAGGCGTAGTCCTCAGGCTTCATGCCCAACTCCTCGATCCGGTTTTTCAGGATGTCGTAGTTGTCCTCACGCTGAGAGCCGCCGATGATCTCACCGATGCCGGGCACCAGGCAGTCCATGGC
>CAYRDE010000212.1:0-2356 GCA_964422935.1 uncultured Oscillospiraceae bacterium
GGGCCACAGATTCTCCTACGGCCTTCAAACCCGCAAAGTGAATCACAGCGGTGATTTCATTTTCCTGGAAGATTTTCCGCAGAAGGGCCTCATCCCGCACGTCCCCTTCGTAGAAGCGGACCTTCTTGCCGGTGAGCTCTTCCACCCGCTCAAGGCTCTTGGGGTTGCTGTTGCAGAGATTGTCCACCACAATCACGCCA
The DNA here is from genome assembly GCA_964422935.1 of uncultured Oscillospiraceae bacterium. Classification (GTDB taxonomy): domain Bacteria; phylum Bacillota; class Clostridia; order Oscillospirales; family Oscillospiraceae; genus Faecousia. The sequence goes on from CAYRDE010000212.1 coordinate 201, forward strand.
TAGCCCCGGTTCAGAAGCTCTACGCAGGTGTGGGAACCGATATAGCCGGCGCCGCCGGTAACCAAAATATTCATGTTATTTTCCTCCTGTTTTCACAAAATCATGCGTATTTTGAAACCACTGCCGCCATAGCGTCGAACTGCTCTTCCATGTCCTTCACCAGCTTAAACTGGGTCCGGGTACGGTCCAGGTTCTGCTCGGGGTAGTGAATGTGGAAGTAGTGATCTCCGTCCAGATAATCCGTCAGGAAGCGGATACCGCATTCCAGGGTCATCAGCCGGGCGCCCCAGGGCAGATATTTCAGCTCCTCCTGGGTCAGGCTTCCCTGGGCGCCCTCCAGGAAGCCCCGGGTATAAACCTCATACAGGCCAATGTCGAAATTGACCTTGCTCAGGTCCTTTTCATCCTCCCGGGAATGGTTGGCGCCGAACCGAATGGAGTCGCCGAAGTCGTTGATGCTCAGGCCAGGCATGGTGGTGTCCAGGTCGATGACGCAGATACCCTTATGGGTATCCCGGTCAATGAGGATATTATTGAGCTTGGTATCGTTATGGGTGACACGAAGGGGCAGCTTTCCGTCCCGCAGGGCCTGCAGGGCTACGGAGCAGTCCTCCTTCCGGTCCAGCACGAACTGGATCTCCGTCTGGACATCCTTGGCCCGGTTCAGCTTGTCCGCCTTCAGGGCAGCCAGGAACTTCTCGTACCGGTCTTCCGTATCGTGGAACTTGACGATGGTCTCATGGAGGGTTTCCGCAGGATAGTCATGGAGCATGTACTGGAACCGACCGAAGGTACGGGCAGAGGCCTCAAACAGCTCCGGTGTAGCGGCCTGGAAGCAATCCGTATTTTCCACAAAGGGCATCAGACGCCATACCTTGCCTGTGGAATCAGTATAATAGTCCTTTCCCTCCTTGGTCTTCACCACGCTGAGGGTTTCCCGCAGGGGATCACCGCCGGCAGAGAGCACCTTTTCCCGCAGGAAGGTGGTGATTCCCACGAAGTTCTCCATCAGTTCCTCCGGATGGGGAAAAGCCGCGCTGCTCAGTCCCTGGAGAATGAAGCGGACACAGTCTCCTTCCTGGGGCTGACATAGAACGCAGAAGGTATCATTGATATGGCCCTGTCCATAGTGGACAGCACCCAGCAGGGTTTCAGGGAACGGGAAAGCGTCCAAAACCTCGTGAAGAATGGGGGCGTCTTCTGGAACAGCTATACGGCACATGGTATCTCCTCCCAAATCAAATTATCCTATTTTTTATGGAAAGAACAGCATCCTTTCAACCGATAACCGGGATCTGTTCACCACATAAGTATACCACAAAACATCCCCCGTTGCAATAGAGATTCCACCGCCCACCCCTCCATTTTCGCTTCTCTTTCCCCATGATTCAATTCAAAATAAGGTGCGGAAGCGACATAAAAACTGTGCCGCCGGACCCAGGCCCGGCGGCACAGTTTCAAAGAGGAAAGAGAGTCATTTGTTTATCCCAGAGCAAGGAATTCCAGGGGGTCCATCGGATCATCCTGGGTGGTGACGCTGAAATGCACATGGGTTCCCAGCGCCGTTTCCACAATTGCCGTATCACCGGCATAGCCAATGGTCTGCCCCAGGCTCACTGTGTCCCCGGGCTTCACCGCCACATCCGCGGAAAGGCTGGAATACTTGGTGGTGTAGCCGTCCGAATGGCGGATCACCACCGTATTGCCCATGGCGTCGTCCTCGTAGACGGTATAGACCTTCCCGTCCGCGGCGGCGCATACCGGCGTTCCCGGTTCCGCGGCATAGTCCACCCCATTGTGGACACGCCAGTCCCGGGTGGTCTGGTTATAGCTCAGGGCCTCCATGGCGTAGCCGATAATGGTGTCTCCGGATACCGGAGCCGCTGTTTTCAGCGGCTGCTTCTCCGTAGGCACAGGAGCGGCTACGGTAGGTTGGGGGGTGGTTGCAGCCTTGGTTTCCGGCTGGGGAGCCAGAACCTCCACATCCTCCACCGGCATGGTCCCCATGACCAGCTCCTCCTGGGTTTCCTGGATTGTTACCTGCTCCAGGTTCTTATCGTTTCGGTAGTACACATAGCTTGTGATCCCGATGGCAGCGGCACACAGGATCAGGGCTATGTAGTAGCCCTTTCCGGCGGCGCTGCCGTTTCGTTTGT
>CAYRDE010000213.1:0-2329 GCA_964422935.1 uncultured Oscillospiraceae bacterium
TATGCCGTCCCCGGCCCAGCTTTTCGGAAACCTCTCCCGTGGTCAGGTTCAGCTGGGGGCACAGCCGGTTTAAGATGCTGCTCTTGCCCACGCCGGAGTTTCCGGTGAAGGCGGTGAGCTTTCCTTTTAATAGGGAAAGGAGCCGCTCCACTCCCTCGCCGGTCTCGGCGCTGGTCCGCAGCACCGTAAATCCGGCGTGCTCATAAATCCGCACCAGCTCCGCCGCTGGGTCCAGGTCGCACTTGTTGACGCACAGGTATACGGTAACCCCCTGGTCCCCCGCAATGGCTGCCACCCGGTCGATGAGGTAAGGCTCCGTAACCGGGTTCACATTCGCCGCAAAAATCACCATGGCGTCCAGGTTGGCAACGGCGGGACGGACAAAGCTGTTTTTCCGGGGGAGGATCTTCTCCACCATGCCCTTGCCCTTTTCCTCGGTGATCTCCACCAGGTCTCCCGTCAGGGGCGTCATGCTCCCCGCCTTTCGGAGAACCCCTCTGGCCCGACAGGTCACGATCCCCCGGTCCGTGCGCACATCATAAAATCCGCTTAAGGAACGGACGATCCTGCCCGAAATACGATCAGCCATTCACAAACTCCAAATACTGGGTGCGTTCAAAGACGCCGTCAACGTACAGATCATATTCCGCGTTCCCTTCCTTTCCCGTCAGGGTCACCTCTACGCTGGTCTGTCCCGGCTCCACCACCACGTTGGCTACGCTCTGGGTGGTGCCCCGGATACATACGTCCAGGGTATAGGCCTGATCCTTTGCCGGCACCGCGAAGAAGAAGGGGATGGTCAGCTCCTTTGGCTCGGTGGGAGCCTCGGTCTCCTCCGTCGCCTCGGTGGTTTCCGGCTGCTTCTGGGAATAGTGGATGATCACCTCCCCGGTTACGTCCACCTCCTTGTTCTTCTCCACAGACTGATAGACCACCTCACCGGCAGGCTTGCTGCTTTCCACTTCCTCGATGCGCAGGTTGGTAAAGCCCAGCTGATCCATCAGCGCCTTTGCCAGCTCCACGTTCATCCCCACCAGATTGGGCATGGTCTCTTCCACCACATCCTTGCCGGTGCTGACATAAAGATACACCGTCTGTCCATCCGTCAGCTCCGTACCCACCACCGGCTCCGTCCGGATGACCTGACCGGAGGCGAACTCATCGCTGGCCTCCATCCGGATCAGCGGCAGGAAGCCCTGACCCTCCAGGGCCGACTGGGCCTGGGCCACATCAATATCCACAAAGTTTGCCATGGTCTTCACCGGCGGCTCCTCGCCCATGCTGATGGTGAGCCACAGGTCGGTGCCCTTCTGCACCTTTTCGCCCCCCTCCGGGGCCTGCTTCATAATCTGTCCGTCCAGGTAGGTGTCGCTGTACTGCTGGGGCTGGAGCCGGATGGTAAAGTCCTTGTACTGCTCTCCCAGGCTCTCATCGTACATCAGGCCCTCCAGATAGGGAACATCCACCAGCCTTTTCTCCTCCTGGAGCAGCACCCCGTTAAACAGGGCCAGCAGGAACAGCACAATGGCAAATACCGCCACGGCACTGCAAATGACAATGGCTGTGGTCGCCACCCGGTTTCGTTCTTCCTTCCGCTTTTCCTTCTGTTTCTCCCCTTCTGTCCTGCGGCGCTGCTGGGCACGGCGGAGCTTTTCCGTCTCCCGGTCCACCGTCGGAGGCAGGTTTTCCGTGGCCCGTCTCGGCACCGTTCCCGTGCCCCCCTGCCGCAGACGCATACTGTCCGACATGGGCCGGACACCGGTCTTCTCCTGGACCTTCTTCTCCGCAACGGTTCTCGGGGGAACCGGGATTTGCCGGGTGGCATCGTCCATCATGGTGTGGTACTGGAAGGTCATGGTGGGATTCTTCCGGAATTCCTCCATATCCTGGAGCATCACCGTCGCGGAATCATATCGGTCCCGGGGCTCCAGGGACATGCCCTTCATAATAATCTGTTCCAGCCCCGCCGGAATGTTGGGGTTATAGACGCTGGGCAGAGGCGCCCCGCCGTTGATATGCTGGATGGCGACGGACACAGCCGATTCCCCATCGTAGGGAGGCCGTCCCGCCATCATCTCGTACATGACAACGCTTAAGGAATACAAATCGGACCGATTGTCCGTATGCCCGCCCTTGGCCTGCTCCGGGGAGATGTAGTGGACGGAACCCAGGGCCTCCTTGGTAAGCGTATTACTTTTGTTCATCACCCGGGCAATGCCAAAGTCCATGACCTTGACGGAGCCGTTTTTCAGCACCATCACATTGTGGGGCTTGATGTCCCGGTGGATGATGCCCCGGCTGTGGGCGTGCTCCAGGGCCTTGGCAATCT
>CAYRDE010000214.1:0-2268 GCA_964422935.1 uncultured Oscillospiraceae bacterium
CGGTGCCGGTGTAGTAGTCCAGACCCCGGGCAATGGTCAGGTCAACGGCAAAGTTCTCCTCGGGCACACCGAAGGCGGAAAGGTTTGCCGTAACGGCTCTCAGCTCGGAAAGACCCTGGTCAAACAGTTCGTCCTTTCCGGCATAGCCCTCCAGGGCAGTGAGTACCTGGGCGTTGGTGCCGGAAATGGCAATGAATTTCAGAATGTCGTCGGCCTGGGCTTCCGTGAGACCGGTATCCTCCAGCAAAAGAACGCGGACCTTCTCGGGGCCGATCTTGTCCAGCTTGTCCACGGTACGCATAATGTCGCCGCTCTTTTCCGTCAGACCCAGCATAGCGTAGAAGCCGTTCAGGATTTTCCGGTTGTTCACCCGAATCTGGAACCGGTTCAGGCCAAAGCCCTGGAACACCTTATAGATGATGGCGGGAATCTCCGCCTCGTTCAGAATGTCCAGCTTGCCGTCGCCGATGATATCGATGTCGGCCTGGTAAAACTCCCGGAACCGACCCCGCTGGGCCCTCTCTCCCCGGTAGACCTTGCTGATCTGGTACCGGCGGAAGGGAAAGGCCAACTCATTATAGTGAAGGGCCACATATTTGGCAAGGGGCACCGTCAGGTCAAAGCGGAGGGCCAGATCGCTGTCCCCCTTCTGAAAGCGGTAGATCTGCTTCTCCGTCTCGCCGCCGCCTTTGGCAAGCAGAATCTGGGCGTCCTCAATGGCAGGCGTGTCCAGAGGGGCGAAGCCATAGGAAGAATAGGTGGTACGCAGAATCTCCATCATTTTTTCAAAGCGGAGCTGCTTACCCGGCAGCAGCTCCATAAAGCCGGACAAGGTCCGGGGCTTGATGATCTCCATGGAAAAGAACTCTCCTTTGTGTAAAAAATTTTCATTCGTTCTGCCACGCACCATAATGAATGAAAACGACGATCGCATGAAAATTTTGTGTGCATCTGCATCGGTTGCCCCGCAGGGGCGAGATGCAGGCACTGAAATAACATGTTTCCTGTGAATGCGCAGCTTTCACAGGAATACCCGTGCAAGGCAAAAAGCCGCCCCGCCATTTGGCTGGGCGGCAGTAAAATGCGGAATTGGGTTTAATATCTGGATTTGGAATGGAGCATTTCCCGCCAATCCAGGTCGCCCCGCTGGAGACCCATAATGAGCATTTCCGCGCTGGCAAGGTTGGTGGCGATGGGGACGTTGTGCTTGTCACAGTGGCGGATGGTCTCTACCATCTGGCTGTCATCCCAGGGATCGGTGGTGTTGGGGTCGGTAAATAAAAGAACCAGATCGATCTCATTATAGGCAATCCGGGCATTGATCTGCTGATGTCCGCCCTGCTTATGGGACAGAAGCAAAGTAATGGGCAGACCGGTACTGTCGGCAATCAGACGACCGGTGGTGGCAGTAGCAAAGAGACTGTGCTTTGTCAGGACGCTTTTATAGGCAGTGCAAAACTGAACCATCAGCTCCTTTTTCTTGTCATGGGCCAAAAATGCGATGTTCACAGCAATCACTCCTTTTTGTCAGGTTACTCTATTTTTATCGGAGGGTAATGGGTTCGGGGAAGCCTTGAATACGATTTGCGATGCGGCGGAAGCTCCGGGCCGCGGGGCTGGAAGGGGAATATTGGAGCAGAGGGCGGTCAAAGGCGGCAGCCAGCGTGACCTGGGGGTCCTCCGGGACGATGCCAGCCAAGGGAAGTCCGGCGGTGTCCATGACATCGTCAATGGTGATGCGCACGGTTTTCAGCATATCCTTGCGGACACGGTTGACAATAAGGCGGACATTTCGTTTCCCCATCAGCTCTAAAAGATCCGCTACCCTTGTGGCATCCCGGACGGCGGCGGGGACGGCGCCGGTGACCAGCAGAAACCGTTCCCCGGGTATGGCGGCAAGACGAAAGCCTGCGTCTACACCGGCGGGAGCGTCCAAAAAGATGGCGTCAAACTCCTGCTTCGCCTGGCGAAGCATAGCGGTGAAGGGCTGCAAATCGATGGACTCTATGGCACGGTTCATGGGCGCTGTGAGAAAGCAGAGACTGGGATAGTCAGGATGTCTGGCTGCGTCTTCCAGGGAATAGCCCCCTTCGCACACATCCAGAAAGGAAAGGGCGCTGCCCTCGGAAAGCCCCAGGGAGATATCCAGATTCCGAAGGCCCACATCGCAGTCGATGCACAAGACCCGTTTTCCCTGCTGTGCAAGAGCCGTAGCGATGCCGGCACAGACGGAGGTTTTCCCGGTTCCGCCCTTGCCGGACAGGATCG
>CAYRDE010000215.1:0-1798 GCA_964422935.1 uncultured Oscillospiraceae bacterium
CCGGGTATATTGCCGCTGCCGCCAGCATCCATGGTGTTCCCTCCTTTTTAACCGTTAATTTATGTTGGCATTCTTATTTTATCCGTTTTTCAGGAGAATGTCAACCTCCGGAAACGCCGAATCAATTTTCTGTGGCAGGACAGCGGATCTTTTGCTCCAATTGTGCAGTGTGAAAAATGGAAAATACATCCAGTATTCCCTCATTTTCCACACTTTCGCTTGGAACAAAATCTCTCGCTGCCTGATCTTGACAATTTCATCATAGCTTCTCTTGACGAAAGGAACTTCGTGGAATAAAATAGAAGCACCTTGCTCACCAAAGGAGAAAAGAATATGCTGAAACTTGCCCGGCGGGAGGATGTGCCGGAGATGCTTTCCATTTATGGTCCTTATGTGCTGCATTCCACCGCTACCTTTGAATATGAAGTCCCCTCACTGGAAGAATTTTATCGCCGCTATGATACCATTACGCCCCAGTTCCCCTGGCTTAAATGGGAGGAAGAGGGGCAGATTCTGGGCTATGCCTACGCGGCCCCGCCCTACAGCCGACCGGCCTACGCATGGTGCGCGGAGCCGACAATCTATCTGCGTCCGGAGGCCCGGGGCCGTGGAATTGGCGGAAAGCTGTATCAGGCGCTGGAAGCGATTTTGAAGGAGCAGGGCTATCAGGTCATTTTCGCCCTGGTGTGTCAGGAAAATGAGGCCTCCCAGCACTTCCATGAAAAGCACGGCTATGGCAAAAGAGCCTTTTTTCCAAACTGTGGCTATAAGTTTGACCGGTGGATGGGCCTGTATTGGATGGAAAAACGAATTTGTGAAGTGAAAAGCCCTAAGGACTTCCCGGTTTCCTGGCTGTCAATTGTGCAAAACGCAGAAAGATTGAGTCATTTTTTAGATGATTTGTCCCTTTCGAAATAGACGAAAATGTGCTATGGTATGTATGCGAAGAAATGTAAGTCATGCATTTTCTTTCTATCTAAGACGTGACCACCAATTTATATAAGGAGCTGTGACCATGTATTTTCAGAAAAAACGTGTAATCGCCATGCTGCTGGCCGGCGGCCAGGGCAGCCGCCTGAAGGTTCTGACGGAAAAGACTGCCAAGCCTGCTGTACCCTTCGGCGGAAAGTATCGCATCATCGACTTCCCCCTGTCCAACTGCGTCAACTCCGGCATCGATACTGTGGGCATCCTGACCCAGTATCAGCCCCTGGAGCTCAACGAGTATATCGGCAACGGCCAGCCCTGGAGCCTGAATAAGACCCATAGCTGCGCCCAGGTTCTGCCGCCTTATGAGCGCCACGACAAGAAGTCCGGCTGGTATAAGGGCACTGCCAACGCCATCTACCAGAACATCGACTTCGTGGACCGCTTTAACCCGGACTATGTGGTGATCCTCTCCGGCGACCACATCTACAAGATGGACTACAACGCCATGGTGGAATACCACGAAAAGCACAACGCCGCCTGCACCATCGCTGTGCGCAACGTCTCCCTGGAGGAGGCCTCCCGGTTCGGCATCCTGAACACCAACCCCGATAACTCCATCTACGAGTTCGAGGAGAAGCCCGCAAGACCCAAGTCCACCAACGCCTCCATGGGCATCTACTGCTTCAACTGGAGCGTCCTGCGGGATGCTCTGATTGCCGACGAGGATGACCCCAAGTCCTCCAACGACTTCGGCAAGAACATCATCCCCAACCTCTTAAACGCCGGTCATAAGATGATGGCCTATCCCTTCGAGGGCTACTGGAAAGACGTGGGAACCATCGATTCCCTGTGGGAAGCCAACATGGAG
>CAYRDE010000215.1:1808-2234 GCA_964422935.1 uncultured Oscillospiraceae bacterium
CAGCTTCGGGGCAGCAAGCGGGAGACCATTTACGCCCGGAACTCCGCTCTGCCCTCCTCCTACATCGACGAGGACGCCAAGATCGTCAATTCCTTCGTGGCTGAGGGCTGCGAGGTCTACGGCACCGTGAAGCATTCTGTGATCTCCGTTGGCTGCATCATCGGCAAGGGCGCACAGGTGGAGGATGCGGTGGTCATGCCCGGCGCCATCATTGAGGACGGCGCCATTGTGCGCAACGCCATTCTGGGCGAGGATTCCCACATCGGCAAGAATGCCGTGGTGGGCGGCGTCTTCGCAGAGGGCGAGAAGAAGCAGATCAGCGTCACCTCCAAGGGTGCGGAACTCCCTGCCAATGCCGTGCTTGCAGCCGGCGAAATGCTGTAATTTAGGAGGAGCCTATCATGAACGTAATGGGTATTATCTTTA
>CAYRDE010000216.1:0-2218 GCA_964422935.1 uncultured Oscillospiraceae bacterium
AGGTGGTGATGGAGCCTGCCAAGGTGGCCCCTTACTTTGGTACAACCGAAAAGCCGGAATGCCATATGCTCTATAACGTCACCACCATGGCAACCACCTGGCACACCCTGGCTGTAAAAGATGTGTCCCTGCTGAAGCGCCAGATGGAGGCGGTATGTGCTCTGCCCAAGGAATTTTTGTTCTTAAACTATCTCCGCTGCCACGATGACATCGGCTGGGGACTGGACTACTCCTGGCTGCGGGAACAGTTCGGGATGGACGAGACGGCCCACAAGAAGTACCTCAATGATTATTTTACCGGGAAATGGCCCGGCAGCCCCTCCCGTGGGGAACTGTATAACGACGATCCCCGGCTGGGTGATGCCCGGCTCTGCGGCACCACCGCCTCCCTGTGCGGCCTGGAAACGGCCCAGGGAGAAGGGCTGGAGCGGGCCCTTTCCTGTGACCGGACCCTCCCCGCCTCGATGCTGTCCCAGAGCGGCATGCCCGTGATCTACAGCGGGGACGAGATCGGTCAGTGCAACGACTATGGCTACCACGATGACCCGGACAAGCAGGCGGATAGCCGGTATCTTCATCGGGGAAAGTTCCAGTGGGACATGGCGGAAAAGCGGAACAACCCGGATACCTGGCAAGGGAGACTGTTCCAGGGCCTGCGGCGGCTGGAACAGATCCGGGCGGAAGAGCCCTGCTTTGACGCGGACGCGGATGTCCGGATGGAAGACAGCGGGGACAGCCGGGTGCTTGCCCTGTGCCGTAAGTCCGGAGGCCGGGAGCTAATCTGCCTCTTTAATTTCAGTGATGCCTTTGTTCGGGTAGGTCTAGACCGGTCAGAAAGCTATACAGAGCTGATGTACGGCACAAAATATGAAAACATTCACAATGTTCTACTGTGGCCCAATGGCTTTGCCTGGCTGCTGAAGGACTAAAAAAGGGCGGTGACCTGGTGGTCACCGCTCTGATTTTATCTGGTTTTTGGCCCGCCACTCCCGGGGAGAAACCCCGTAACGCTTGTGAAAGGCCCGGGTGAAGTGGAGCTGGTTGGGATAGCCGCACCGGGCTGCAATGGAGCCGATGGAAGCGTCCGTGCCCTTAAGCTGATCGGCGGCCTTGGACAGCCGGAGACGAATCAGAAATTCCTGAGGCGGGCAACCCATGACCTCCCGGAAAAGCTTGCTGAAATAGCTTCGGTTCAGTCCGCATACCCCGGCAATCTCCTCCACGGTCAGCTCCCGGGCGTAGTTGCGCTCCATAAAATTGACGGCCTCCTGAATATAGTAGTCCCGAAGCTGTCCGCCGCTGAGCTCCCTGCGGCTGGCGGAGGACTGAACCAGACTGTCCAGGAACAGACACAAATATCCCACCAGATGCAGAGGCGTTTGTGTGGAGTGATCGGTGATATAGAGCATGGTCTCCTCCAACTGCTGCCCTTGCTCCGCTGTCACGGGACGGTAGATGGGCTGATCCAGGCTCAGCCCCGATTGTTCCACATACTCCGCTACCCGCAAGCCGTCAAATTCCAGCCAGACATACTTCCAGGGATCGTCCTCCCGGGCGGCATAGGTGGTGATCTGGTCGGGAAAGATCAGAAAGCCCTGACCGGGGCCAAGCTGATATTTTCGGCTGATTCCGCTGCTGTCTTTGGCATCCAGCTGCCCGTGACCGGAAAGAATGTAGTGAAACAGGAAATGGTTTCGCACAAAGGGGCCGAAGGAGTGCAGCGGCTCGCACTGCTCCCAGCCATACTGATACAGCCGGAAATCCATAAAGTTCTCATTTGGAAAGATGGAGAAGGAAAACTCACTCATGGAAAACACATCCTTACTGTCATCATGGTGATGGGGCCATCTGGCAATGCGGTTGCCTTTGCTTTATGATACCAGAAGATTTTATAAAAATCTATATGAGATGCAGAAATTTTCGTAATTTCAGGCAAAAACTTATATTTTCACGGAAAGTTGGGCAGCATGGATCAGCGTTTTTCCAGAACCTTGGCGGCGGGACCGGACGACCGGTCGGTGGGCATCATAGGAAAGCCTGGCAGGGTGCGATGGAAATTCTGCCTGCTGATAGCGGAGATACTCCCTGCGCAGCTTCCGCAGCTCGTCCGGTACTTCCTTCATACTTTTCATGGGCTTGTAGCAGTCTTTCGTGGAGATATCCTCCTAAGGAACCTCTGAATAAATCGTCTGCGGCTGAGCAGCGAATCTTTTGCCCC
>CAYRDE010000217.1:0-2215 GCA_964422935.1 uncultured Oscillospiraceae bacterium
CCACCACGGTGTCAATGGTGTCGTCCTCCACAATCTCCCGGAAGTCCTTCACCGCTTCCCCGGTGGGCAGAGTGATTTCCTCCAGGCACAGTACCTTTGTTACTTCCATATCTTCCCGGGCAGAAACGATTTCGTATACGCCTCTGCCAACCACGCCGAAGCCCATGAGTCCGATCCGCATGTAAAGCGCCTCCTATTTTTTTGTATCTGTCAGGCGGAAAAAGAATGTGTCCGCCCCGAAAACACTTGCATTTTCACGAAAAACAGTATATCATATACCTACTTAAATTGCAACTGCGCCATAAAGCAAATCATTTTCCATCCTTTCCGGCCTTTTTGTGCAAAAAGTAAAGGAATTAATTCTCTTCATCTCAGGAGGAACACCATGCTCTATCATTCCACCCGCTCTGACGGAGTTTTCGTTGACAGCGCCCAGGCGGTGCTGAACGGTCTGGCCCCGGACGGAGGCCTGTATATGCCCGAGACCATCCCTGCCTTTGACTGGCAGGCCTGCCTCAGAGGCACCAGCCAGGAGATGTCCACTGCCATTTTGTCTGCCTTCCTGCCGGATATCCCCCATATGGAGGAACTGGTCAGAAAAGCCTACACCGGCAAGTTCGAAACTGAGGACCTGACCCCCTCCGTTTCTGTGGGGGATTTGCGGGTATTGGAGCTGTTCCGGGGACCCACCTCGGCCTTTAAGGATGTGGCCCTTTCCATGCTGCCCCAGCTGCTCACCGCCGCCAAGGAAGAAAAGGGAATGCAGAAGGATATCCTCATCCTCACCGCCACCTCCGGCGACACCGGCAAGGCGGCGCTGGAGGGCTTCCACGATGTGCCCGGGGTCCGCATCTGCGTGTTCTATCCTCACGGGGGCGTGAGCCAGGTCCAGCGGGCCCAGATGGTGACCCAGGAAGGCGGAAACGTGACGGTCTGCGCCGTGGAGGGGAACTTCGACGATGCCCAGACCGGCGTGAAGAACATCTTCGCCGCCTGCCAGGGAAAGGATCTGTCCTTCGCCCTGTCCTCCGCCAACTCCATCAACATCGGTCGGCTGGCCCCCCAGATCATGTACTACTTCCGGGCCTACCGGGATCTGCTGGACGCCGGGAAAATCGCCCTGGGAGACAGGGTCAACTTCTCCGTGCCTACAGGTAACTTTGGAGACATTCTGGCGGGCTATCTGGCAAAGAAGCTGGGCTTGCCGGTGGGGGTCCTGATCTGTGCCTCCAATGCCAACAACGTGCTCACCGATTTCATCCGCACCGGCGTTTACGACAAGCGCCGTCCCCTGCTGAAAACCACCTCTCCCTCCATGGACATTCTGGTGTCATCCAACCTGGAAAGGCTTCTGTACCTTCTCTCCGGGGACACGGAGCTGGTAGCCTCCCTGATGGGTCAGCTGAACACGGAAGGGGCCTATACGGTACCGGCGGATCTGCTGGAAAAGATTCATCGGGAATTCTGGGCCGCTTACTGCGACGATGGGGAAGCTGCCCGGGTCATCGGTGGGGTGTACAAGAACTACGGCTATCTCTGCGATCCCCACACCGCCGCCGGCTGGAGCGCAGCCCAGGCCTATGTGAGAGAAACCGGGGACAAGGCCCCCATGGTGGTTCTCTCCACCGCCTCTCCCTATAAGTTCCCCGCTGCCGTTCTCGCCGCCATCGGCGGGGATACCGCCGGCACGGAATTCCAGCAGATGACAAGGCTTTCTCAGCTGACTGGGGTGCCGGTGCCGAAGAATCTGGCCTCGCTGGAAGGAAAGGAAGAAAAGCACACCGGGGTCATCCCCAAGGAGGACATGCTGTCCTTCGTGCTGGGACTGTAAGGAGGCAGGACATGAAACAAGTTACCATCCGCGTCCCTGCCACCACCGCCAACTTAGGCCCCGGCTTTGACGCCTTCGGCTGCGCGTTGAGCCTGTATACCGACGTGACCTTTGAAGAGACCGAGGAGGGCCTGGAGATTACCGGCTGCGACGAGGAATATACCGGGCCGGACAACCTGGCTTATATGGCCTACTGCGCCGTACTGAACACCATGAGCGAGAAGATCCGGGGGGTCAAAATCCACATCGACGCCCACATCCCCATCTGCCGGGGCCTGGGTTCCTCTGCCGCGTTGCTGGTGGCGGGGGCCATGGGGGCCAATGTTCTGCGGGGGAAGAAGCTGTCCACCCAGGGCCTGCTGAACATTACCAACGCCATGGAAG
>CAYRDE010000218.1:0-2202 GCA_964422935.1 uncultured Oscillospiraceae bacterium
CATAGGGAGAGCCAAGTGGGAGGTTCCATTCCTTTACAACTCTAAAATCTTTGTAAAACGCCCTTGCCACTCCCTTTGGGTAAGCGAAGCGCAGTCGCGGTAGTGAATGACAATCCGGTGGATTGTCAGAGCCGCGACCGGGTTTGCCGCAGCAAACGCTGGCACTGCGTAAGCAGTGACTGAGAGGGCCGTACTTTAAAATCCCATAATTCAGGCGCTGCCCCACGAAAGAGGCAGCGCCTTTTTATTTTGCTCAGAACGTCGCCACATCCGGCTCCGCCGGAGGGGCGTCCTTTTCCACCTGCAACGCCGTCAGCACCGGGCCAACGTCGCCCTTGTAGAGCCTGTGCTTTTCCGCGCTGATCTTCGCTGTCACCATCACCCAGGCCCGGGATTCCAGGCTTGCGGCGTCCGCATACCGGCAGGGAATGCCGCAGAACTGAATGTCCTCCACACAGCAGGTCATAACAAACCGGCCCGGGGCGAACATACCGTTCTTATCCCGGCGGAGCATTGCCACCTGGGCCTTAAAGTGAACGGTCTTCCCGTCGTACTTCTGAGGTTCCTCGGACACATCCCGATACCACAGAGCGTAGTCCTCATCCTTAATTTCAATGACGGGGGCGTTGATGTCAAAGGGCAGCGGGTCTTCAATCTCGTCATAGGCGGTGGTACCGTCGGTATAATCGTAGAGGATGTCAATCTGACGGCTGGCGGCTCTTGCCAGCTTGTGGAATGGCATCTGATCCCCGCCGGGAGTCATCCGGTTGAAAACCACCATCTGAGCGCCCATAAGCTTGTCCATAACCAGATTGCGCATGTTGTTGTTATAGGCCATGATGGTGGTGGAGTCCGCGAACATGACCTCCTGGGCCACCACCCAGTCCTCCGGGAAGCGCATATACAGGTCGCCCACCTGCTGCATTCCGTTCAGCTCCGCCACCACCCGCTGGGCCTTATACTTCTTTGCCAGGGCCTGGAGCTCCTTGGTGGTCACCGTCTGCTGATCCAGATTTTCCAGATACACGTTCTGGTGGGGATAGACGGAAATGTCGTATTCCTCCTCCCCCTCCTCAAAAACCAACAGCAGCGTCCGCTCTCCGGCGTTGAACCGGGGGTCCTCCAGGGTCTCCTGGATGAATTTTGTCTTGCCGGAATCCAAAAAGCCGGTGAAGGCATAGACTGGAATCTGCTGCATGGCTTACACCTCGAACAGCTTTTTCAGGCCATCCTCGTCCAGCTTGGAGCCGATGACACAGAGCTTGCCGGTGATGTCCGCGGGGCCGGTACGGATGTCATGCTCCTCAGGCACAAAGTCGAAGTGAATCCAGCTTCCGTCGGGAGCAGGCACAATGCCCTTGGCCCGGAGAATCATGCCATAGCTGCCGGAATCCAGGGCCTGGAGGGCCTGCTCGATGGCCTCCTTCTGGAACTTCCTGGCTGTCTCCACGCCCCAGGAGGTGAAGACCTCGTCGGCGTGGTGATGGTGATGATGGTGGTCGTGATCATGGCAACCGCAGGTGCACGCGTCACCGTGGTCGTGATGGTGATGATGCTCCTCTTCCTCCCCATGATCGTGGTGATGATGCTCCTCATGGTCGTGACCACAGCAGCAGTGATCGTCCTCATGGTCGTGATCATGGTCATGGTAATGATGTTCTTCCTCATGGTCGTGCTCATGCTCGTGATCATGGTGATGATGATGCGCTTCTTCCTCGTCCTCCTGATCCAGCCGCTCCATCTCCATCTTGGCAAGCTCGGCAGCCAGGGACGCCTTTCCTTCCATAGCGGCAATCAGCTGCTCACCGGTGAGGGAAGCCCAGGGCGTGGTGACGATGGTCGCCACGGCATTGTGCTCCCGAATCAGCGCCACAGCAGCGTCCAGCTTTGCCTGGGGGATGGCGTCCGTACGGGACAGGATGATGGTGGAGGCAGTCTCCACCTGGTTGTTGTAGAACTCACCGAAGTTCTTCATATAGACCTTGACCTTCCCCGCGTCGGCAACGGCTACGGTATAGCCCAGGGTCACTTCCTCGTTTGTCACCTTGTTCACAGCGCCGATAACATCGGAGAGCTTGCCCACGCCGGAGGGCTCAATGAGAATCCGGTCGGGATGGTACTGCTCGATGACCTGGGTCAGAGCCCGACCGAAGTCGCCCACCAGGGAGCAGCAGATGCAGCCGGAGTTCATCTCGGTGATGT
>CAYRDE010000219.1:0-2194 GCA_964422935.1 uncultured Oscillospiraceae bacterium
AGACAGCGTCCATAGCCTTCATGAAGTTCTCAACGGTCCAGGTGTGGGTCTCTTCATCGATGTACTGCATCGCGTCGGCAGCCTCAAAGACGGTCTTGTTGATAGCCATGCAGTGAGCGGTCATAACCATGGGGTACTCGTAAGCGGTATTGGCATCAGCGAAGCAGGCAGTCAGCGCAGCGGGGTTGATCTCAGCCTTGTCGGTGTCGTCGAACAGGTCAGCAATGTTGACCATCTTACCCTTGGCGCCCCAGTTGGCAACCAGACGCTCGGGTCCTTCCATGATCAGGTCGGGAGCGGCATTACCTTCGATGGCAGTGTTGACCTTGTCGTCGCCGTCGGCGTAGGTCAGGTACTCAACAGTAACCTTGATGCCGGTCTCGGCTTCGAAAGCAGCCATCAGGGCATCGACGGTTTCCTGGTTGCCCCAGCCGCCGATGGGGTAAGTCCACAGAGTGATCTCGGATGCTGTAGCGGGAGCAGCAGGCGCCTCGGTAGCAGCGGGGGCCGCCTCGGTAGCTGCAGGAGCGGGGGCCTGGGTGGGTTCGCTCTTCTCGACAGAGCAGGCTGCCAGAGAAACGACCATCGTCAGGGTCAGCAGAAGGGCAATTAACTTCTTCATTACATTTCCTCCTAAATAAATTTCTTGATATGCTTACGGCTTGTCCGCCGCAAAAGCCAATGGATCATCCTTCCTTAGCATAAGGAAGGAAAAAGGGCGCGCCCTTTTGGGAGAAATACTGCCAAAGGCCTTTTTCGACCTTTTGCACAATTCTGTCTGCGCACCTCGCCTTTCTGGTTTCCATATTACCGAATATTTCCCGGTTTGTCAACCATTTTTTGAAAATAATTTTCCAAAAACGTAGAAATAAAAAAATTCTTCTATTTCGCACAAAGAAACGTTTCCAGTTTTAAACAGTCTGACGAAAAAATATTTCAGTCTTGACGTTATTTGAAAAAATGCTATTCTGTAAATAGGAAATTTTTTTCACTGCCGCCCCTGCCGGCGGCGAAACCAAAGGAGGTTTCTATGTTATGAAAAAACATATTGTCTGTCTCGGCGATTCCAACACCCACGGCTACTGCGCTGACCCCAACGACTGCGCCGACCACGGCGACCGGTTTAATGAGAATGAACGCTGGACCTGCCTGCTGCAGCGGGCTTTGGGTGAAGAGTATCTGGTACTGGAGGAGGGTCTTTCCGGTCGTACCACCGTTTTTAACGATCCTCTCCATGAGACCATGGCTGCCCTGGATGTGATCTACTCCATTCTGATGAGCCATGAGCGGGTAGATCTTCTCATCATCATGCTGGGCACCAACGATGTCAAGGAGCGTCTGGGCATGAATCCCGCCTGCATCGCCATCGGCCTGGAGCGGCTGCTGCTGAAGGCCATGTCCGTCCCTGCCTGGAAGAATGATACCCCCAACATTCTGGTGGTCTGCCCGCCCCATATCGGGGAGGCCTTCTACAACGAGCCCATGGGCAATGGCTGTCCGGAAAAGTCCCGGGTACTTGCCCAGTATTTTAAGCCTAAGTGCGACGCTCTGGGCGTACACTTCCTGGATGCAGAGGGAATCGCGGAATTCAACAATGTGGACTTCATGCACCTGAGCCGAAAGGGCCACAAGGATTTGGCCCAGGCTCTTTCCGATCTGGTTCCTACCCTGGTATAAGCAAAACAAAGGCCGCCTCAGCCGAGGCGGCCTACAGACAGCATAAAGCGTCCGGCGAAAAATTTCCACCGGACGCTTTCCGTTTATTTTGCGAATTCCACAGCCTTGGTTTCCCGGATCACATTGACCTTGATCTGACCGGGGTACTCCAGCTCAGACTCGATCTTCTTGGCGATATCCCGGGCCAGAAGAACCATATTATCCTCCGTGACCACCTCGGGCTTGACCATAATCCGAACCTCACGACCCGCCTGGATGGCAAAGGCCTTGTCTACGCCGGGATAGGAGCCGGTAAGCTCTTCCAGCTTTTGGAGTCTGCGGATATAGTTCTCCACGTTCTCACGGCGGGCGCCGGGACGTGCGGCGGAGATGGCGTCGGCAGCCTGCACCAGCACGGCAATGACGGTCTTGGGCTCCACATCCCCGTGGTGGGCCTCGATGGCGTTGACAATCACGGGATTCTCCTTGTACTTCCGGGCCAGATCCGCGCCCAGCTGTACATGGCTGCCCTCCACCT
>CAYRDE010000220.1:0-2162 GCA_964422935.1 uncultured Oscillospiraceae bacterium
ATCATAGATAATGGAAAAAGCCCAGCTCTTGCTGGACTTTTTCGACAGGCTGAGGGCAGCATTCAGCTGCCCCTTCCCAGCATCAGGTATTTGTACACCAGACGCAGCGTCCGTTTCCATTGGCTTGTGTTTTTCTTCGGCATGGCGAGATAGGAAATTTCCCATTCCGGAAACAGCTCCCGCTTTCTGTCCATCGCCGCGTTGAGCAGCTGGTTGGTTTCCTCCGGATTCGCCTGTTTGATTCTTTCCATAATTTGTTCCATACAATCATCTCCGGGGTTAGTATAGCACGGCGCGCCCATAATTTCCATGAACAGGAATTCCAAATATTTGTCCTGAAAACTATGCATTATTTTCCCATATTCCCATTTTTTCGACAAATTTCGTCAAAATTTCATTATTTTGTTTTGCCTTCCCCATTTCCGTCCCTCCGGCAAAAACCGGCGGACACCCTCACGAAGTGTCCGCCGAATTCTTATGACTTCTTTCTGATCCCCAGTACCAGGAACCGGACGCCCGGCACCCGCCGAATGATCTCATTGAGCAGGAGGGTTCCCACAAACATTCCCGCCGCTGCCAGAAGGTATTTCCATCCGGCGGGCAGGGCCGTGTGATATTGCAGGAGGTACCCTGCGGTAATCAGCACCGGGTAATGGAGAATGTAAAGCCCGAAGCTGTTCCCTGTCAGATACCGGGTCACAGCATTTTCCCGGTTGCCATACCGGCCCATCAGCCCCAGTATGGCAACCACGGCAAACCAGGCATAGACATTGGTCCAGATGTTTTGCAGAACCCCGTTTCCCGTAAAGTTTCCGCCGCAGTATTTGACGCAATACACCCCGCCGGATACCACCGCAGCCCCCAGGAATACCCACCGCAGATTTTCAACCTGCTCCAGCACCGCCTGGTGGGAGAAAACCAGATAGCCCACGAGGAACGCGGCGAAGTAGATGCCGAACCGGTACATGGTCAGCACCGGCAGATTTCCCACCTGGGATGCGGCCCAGATCACCACTGCCAGCAGTCCGATCATCCAGCCCTTTGCCTTCCCGCAGAGGCTCCACAGCCTGTCCTCCCGGTCCAGCCTCCGGATCAGCAGCAAAGCGGCAGAAAACAGGAACAGCATCTGAATGAACCACAGCGGCCCGATGCCGCTCATTACGGAGATCGGGTACACCAGAAAGCCCGGGATGTACTCCAGTCCGCCGCCCATTTTGATATTGAGATATCCCGTGACCCAGTGAATGACGAACAGGCCCGCCGCAGCAGGCACCAGCAGCTTTCTTGCCCGCTCCCGGAGGAATTCCCTCCCGGTCCGTTTCTTCAGCGCGTATCGGGCACAGATGCCGGACACCACGAACAGCAGCACCATGAACCAGGGGTAGGGCACCCCAATCAGCCAGTCCGCCCACCGGAGGCTCTCCGCATTGGGCACGCCCCCCAGGATGCCCACACCATTGAAAATGTAACCCACATGGTAGAGCATCACCAGCAGCACCGTTGCCCAGCGGATGTTATCTAAGTACCATTTCCGGTCATTCATCGCTATCCTCCTTCGTATCGAAGACCGCGGCGGCAAACTGGGCGAAGACGGTTTTGGGGGGAATTGCCAATCCCCGCTTCTCGTCCCCCAGCAGCACCAGATTGTCTCCCGGTCGAATGTCGAAAACCTCCCGGGCCTGTTTGGGAATCACAATCTGCCCCTTTTCTCCAACCGTTACGGTCCAGGCGTATTTTCCCTTGGGCTTTCCCATGTCCGTTTCCTCCTTGTACGCAAAGTATGATTTGTTATACAAATTATACTTTACATAGAAACGTCTGTCAAGGGGCAAAAAATGGCGGCGAATTGCTTCGCCGCCATCATATTCATTTCAGCTCCCAGAGCTTAATCTGTTCCGCTTTTTCATAGAGCTTCCAATAGCTTTCATACCGGCTTCTTTCAATCTCCCCCAGCTCCAAGGCCTTTCGCACCGCGCAGTCCGGCTCCTTCCGGTGGGAGCAGTCGTCAAACCGGCATTTCCCCAGGTAGGGTCCAAAGTCCGGGAAGGCATACTGGAGGTTTTCCTTCAAAATCAGCTCCATCTGGTCTGTATCAAAGGAGGAAAAGCCCGGGGTATCCGCCACATAGGTATCTTCCCCCAGAGCGTACAGCTCCACATGCC
>CAYRDE010000221.1:0-2119 GCA_964422935.1 uncultured Oscillospiraceae bacterium
CAAAACCTGCTGATACCTGAAATATTAACTTTATAACTTATTATACGAGGAGGTAAGTATATGCACAGCACTGCCATATCCCAAAGCAGCAGGCGCTTTGAACCCTTCGGGGCGGCGTTTCTTCCCATGCACATCCGGCGCTGCGGTATCCTTGCCTCCGGTTTGGGCAAGTGGAAACGGCGTTCAGCCGAAACCTTCCCCCCTTCGCCCATGGAGCCTCCCGAGGATCTCTTCCCCCAAAGGGAGCTGCAGGCGTGCCTTCGTCTCTTTTGGGGGAATCTGTCCCCCCTGGAGCAAACCGTATTTCTCTGCCGCTACCGCTATCTGGATACCACCGCGGAAATCGCGGACCGGCTGGGGCTTTCTCAGCGAAGGGTCAAGGGGATACTGCGCCGCATGGGCAAAGCTCTGCGTACCAGCCTGAAAGCCGCCGCCCCGGTTTAACCGCCGCCGAATTCCGCATTGCTCAGGACCCCATCACAGAAAGGAGAAAACCATGATTCTATTCATTTTCTTAGCTGCTATTCTCTTTACAGGCGTATTTGCCTTCCTGTACGGACTATAAACCCACTTCCCGAAAAAACGCCGCAGCGAAACCGCTGCGGCGTCATTTGCTGTTTTCTGCCCTTTAAGGCTTGCCAACCGGAATGTTGGTCTTCTCCCGGAACATGTCCAGAAGGGCATTCAGGTTTTCTTCGTGGGTAAACCGATAGATTCCCTGCTTCCCGTCGTAGCATACGACCAGGTAGCACAGCGTACCGTAAACCTTACCGCTTTCGAAGAATCCCTTGCTCACTGCCAATCGTTTATATACCCGTTCAATGGCAGAAAAGGGAATGTAGCCAATCCGGTTCAGGCCAAACTTTCCCACATACAGTGCCTTTTCGCCCATGCCGAAATCCTCAATATGGGTGCACAGAACTTTATCCGGTCGAAGAACCTCCGGCGGCAGGGTTTTTACGGACAGGGCTTTGGGGGCGATGTACATAGTATTGTTCCTTTCTTGGGTAAATTACTTTGCCAGCTTTTCCTTCTTGGGGGACTTGACGATGAACAGCACCAGCAGCACCACAGCCAGGCCAATGCCCAGAACACCGGAAATCGGAGGCAGGAAGGAAATGCCGCCTAAGTACAACTTGCTGTTGAAGACGAAGGTCACGGTAACAGCGGTCATAAAGGCAGCGGGCACCGCACAGACATAGGCGTTTCTGCCCTCGTGGCGCAGGTACATAGCACCGGTCCACAGAACGATGGCGGCCAGGATCTGGTTGGTGGAAGCGAAGTAGTTCCAAATGGAGTTGTAGTCCAGCTGAGACACCAGAACGCCCAGGCCCAGCAGAGGAATGGTCAGAAGCAGACGGTTCTTGTAGCTCTTCTGGTCCAGCTTCAGCGCGTCAGCCACAGTCAGACGAGCGGAGCGGAACGCGGTATCACCGGAGGAGATGGGGCAGGCGATAACGCCCAGCATGGCGAGGACTGCGCCAATGCCGCCCATGGTGGTGGAGCAGATGTTGTAAACGCAGCCAGCCTGACCAACAGCCATGGCTTCCTTCAGGCCGGTCATCAAACCGCCCTCGATGGGGAACAGAGCGCAGGCAGCGGCAGCCCAAACCAGGGCGATGACGCCTTCACAGACCATAGCGCCGTAGAAGACCTTATGCGAAAGCTTCTCACTCTTGCAGCAGCGGGCCATGATAGGAGACTGGGTGGAGTGGAAGCCGGAGCAGGCGCCGCAGGCCACGGAGATGAACATGGCGGGGAAGACAGAGGTTCCGGCGGGATGCATATTGCGCAGGGGGAAGATCTCGGGGATCTCGTAGCCCTTGATGATGGTGCCGGCGCCCACGCCGATGGCCATCACGATCAGGCAGATGCCGAATACGGGATACAGCTTGCCGATGATCTTGTCAACAGACAGGAAGGTGGCGATGAAGAAGTAGACAAACACGACAACCAGCCAGAAATTCTTGCTGGTAAACACGCTGGTCGCGCCGCCCTGACCGCACAGATAGCTCAGCAGACCGGCAGGACCAACCGCGAAAACGACACCGACCATGAACAGCAGCACGGTGGAGAACACACGCATGACCTGCTTCATGGCGTTGCCCATGTACATACC
>CAYRDE010000222.1:0-2094 GCA_964422935.1 uncultured Oscillospiraceae bacterium
CTTGCCTCTCCCTTTGGGAGAGGTGCCCCAGTGCGCACACTGGGGCGGAGAGGGCTAAGGCTCCCCTGTGCAAGGGGAGCTGTCATGCGAACAGCGTGACTGAGGGGCTGTTTAGAGTGTTCTCGTTTAAAACCAACCTAGGAGGTTGCACCAGCGTATAATATCAGGCTTAAAAACCACCAGCGTTGCGGAAAAGCGAAAACGGGAGCAACAATCCCTCCGTCACGGCTTACGCCGTGCCACCTCCCTTTACACAAGGGAGGCTTGGACGCCGCCACCCCTGGAAGGTTTTACGATCATTGCAGGAAAGGAGAACAAAACATGAAATGGATTCTCATTCCCACATTGCAGCTCTTTGCTGAGGGCTGCAGTGTGGGTGGAGATACGGGTCAGGCCCCGGAGGCCACCCGGGTAGCGGAAGGAAAGCAGCAGACGGGGGCTTTGGATGCCGGGAAACCCATGGATACGGCAGTATCGGAGGGGCCGGACAACCGGAGCGGCATCGACGCCAAAGAGACGTTGGCCCCCCCGGCGCTTTCCCAGACCCGGGAGGCTTCCCCGGAAGGGGAGGGGGCAGACCCGGCCCGGGATACCTGGGCCAGGTTCCAGGTGGCTCGGTGGGTTCGGGAGGCGGAGGAGGCCCAGCGCCTCTACCCCGGCCTGAACCTGGAAAAGGAGCTGCTGGACCCGGCCTTCCGCCGCCTGCTGGGGGCGGGGGTGAAGGTGGAGGACGCCTACCTGGTGGGCCACAAGGACCAGATTCTCCCCGCCGTCATGGGCTACGCCGCCCAGGCGGTGGAAAAGGCCCTGGCTGGAAAGCTGAGAGCCCAGGGCCTCCGGCCTCCGGAGAACGGCCTCCATCCCCAGGGCACGGCAGTATCCCGGCCCGATGTACGAAAGATGACAAAGGCGGATCGGGAATCCATCCGCAAACGGGTGGCGAAAGGCGAAAAGATTCGCTTCTAGCCCCAGAAAGGAAATGGTAGAAAATGGAAAAGATCAATTTGCAGCTCTTCGCCAACGAGGTCCAGACCACCCTGCTCACCGGCGCGGAGGGGGAGAAGGGCAACTTAAGTGCCGAGATGAAGACCTTCTATGACCTGACCCTCATCGACGAGGCAGGCCCCAACCTGGTTCACGACCAGTTTGGACAGAAGCGGCCCATCCCCAAAAACGGCGGCAAGACCATCGAGTTCCGGAAGCTGACCCCGCTGGCAAAGGCTCTCACCCCCCTGACCGAGGGCGTGACCCCCGACGGCAAGTCCCTGGAGGTCAGCACCGTCACCGCAACCCTGAACCAGTACGGCGACTACATCACCATGTCCGACGTGCTGGACATGACCGCCATCGACAACATGGTGGTGGAGGCCCTGAAAATCCTGGGCCGTCAGGGCGGGGCCACCCTGGACACCGTGGTACGCAACGTCCTCCAGTCCGGCACCAACGTGACCTACTGCCCCAAGGTTACCGTCACCAATGGGGTCAAGACCGAGACGGCGGTGACCAGCCGGGCAGGCCTGGACACCACCTGCCAGCTCACCGTAGACGTGGTGGATCAGGTGGTTGCCAAGCTCCGGGCCCAGAACGCCCCCACCATCGGCGGCAAGTACATTGCCATCATCCATCCCTATGTGGCCTATGACCTGATGCGGGACCCGGAGTGGATCGACGTCCACAAGTACGCCAGCCCCGAGAACCTCTATGAGGGAGAGATCGGCGAAATCGGCGGCGTCCGGTTCGTCCAGACCACCGAGGCCAAGGTCTACAAGGGGGAGGGCTGCCCCGAGAATCTGGCGGTGTTCACCACCCTCTTCCTGGGCGATGGGGCCTACGGCACCACGGAGCTCAGTGGCGGCGGCATGGAGACGATTGTGAAGCAGAAGGGCAGCGCCGGTACGGCGGACCCGCTGGATCAGCGCAGCAGCGTAGGCTGGAAGGCCATGAAAACGGCGGAGATTCTGATTCCCCAGTATCTGGTGAGAGTGGAGAGCTGCTCCAAGCGGTTCTCTTCCGTAGCGGCTGCGAACTGAGGGGGAGTAAGCCCTCTCCGCCCCAGTGTGCGCACTGGGGCACCTCCCCCAAAGGGGGAGGCAA
>CAYRDE010000223.1:0-2089 GCA_964422935.1 uncultured Oscillospiraceae bacterium
GCGGTGCGCCCGTAATGCCCCACCGTGCATGCAAGGCTTGCGGTACCTACAATGGTCGCCAGGTTCTGGCTGTTGAGGCTGAGTAACGGATACGGCAAAGATGCGGAAATTCAGAGGAAGGCTTTCGGGTCTTCCTCTTTTTCCTTATTCTCACTGGGAAACTCTGCTTTGCCCATTGCTTTTAATCAAAAAATGTGCCATAATAAGCAGGTACATGCTATCCGCAGAGATGGCTGACAAGGAGGGCTTCCGGTGCTGTTAAAGATTTTGAAAAAAGCAAAACTGGGCGGCGTTTCCCTGAAAGCTCTCGCACCCTTTGCTTGGCATTTTGGAAAGGACGTCACCATGACAGAGGGGGAGGCACTTGCGCTTCTTTCCGCCCATAGTCCGGACCCAAAGGGCAGCGCCTATTGTCCCGACCCGCTACCGAAGGGCAGCGCCGACGTGGACTTAGACATCATTGTGCCGGTATACAATGTGGAAGCTTATCTCCGGGACTGCGTAAACTCCATTCTGGAGCAGCAGACCCGCTACCGCTTCCGTGCCATTTTTATCGATGACGGTTCCACGGATCGAAGCGGACAGATTCTGGACGAATATCCTTTAGATCCCCGGATGGTGGTCATCCATCAGAGAAATCAAGGCCATTCCGGTGCCAGAAATACAGGCATTGACCAGGCCACAGGCACTTATCTGATGTTCGTGGATTCTGACGACCTTCTGGCTCCCGGGGCAGTGGGGGCCATGCTGTCCGCCGCCTTTTCCCGCAATGCCGCTTTGGTTCAGGGATGTTTCACCACCTTCCGGGAGACCGGAAAGTTCCACCGGGAGTTGTCCTTTGGAGCGCCTGTGGTGGAAGATCTGCCGCTGGAAGCCCTCCCGGGCTATCTGTGGGGCAAGCTGATCCGCAGGGAGTATTTTGACCACCTCCGGCTTCCTGAGGGATACTGGTATGAGGATTCCATCAACGCACAAATCCTGTTTCCCTGTCTCCGGCGGGATGGGGTAACCAGTGTGGGAATCGACCAAATTGTCTATCACTATCGGAACAACCCCCAGGGCATCAGCCGTATGGCCCAGGGAAAGCCAAAATCCATTGACTCCTTCTGGATCACCCGGGCACTGTATCACGACCGGAGCCTCTTCTCCCTTGTGGGCACCCAATCGGATTACGAAACGGTGCTGGACATGATTCTTCTGACCTTTGAACGGACGGCCCGTCAGCCCAAAGCCATCCGGCAGGCGCTGATGGTGCAGTGGGAGGCGTTTCTTACACAGCGCTTCCCTGGCTTCCATAGCAATCGACCAGCCTTTCAGAAGCTGGAGGAGGCCATACACTGCCGCAATTTCCCGCTGTACAGCCTGTGCTGTCAGCTGTTATAAACCCAAAAAGGAAGTGATTTCATGGCAAAACCTTTGGTTGCCATTGTGGGACGGCCCAATGTGGGCAAGTCCCTGCTGTTTAATAAGCTCACCGGTCGCCGTACCTCTATCGTGGAGGATACCCCCGGCGTGACCCGGGACCGGATCTATGGGGACTGTGAATGGTGCGGTCGTACCTTCTCCCTGGTGGACACCGGCGGCATTGAGCCGGGCACGGAAAACGATATGCTGAAATTCATGCGCCGTCAGGCGGAGATTGGCATTGAGCTGGCGGACGCCATCATTATGGTGACGGATGTCCGCAGCGGCGTTACCGCCGCCGACCAGGATGTGGCTACCATGCTTCGCAAATCCGGTAAGCCTGTAGCCCTGGCAGTCAACAAGTGCGACTCCATCGGCACGGTGAACCCCGATGCCTTTGAATTCTACGCTCTGGGCATTGGAGATCTGTTCGAGACCTCTGCCGTCCACGGTCACGGCACCGGCGACCTCCTGGACTGGGTGCTGGAGAATATCCCCGAGGACACCGGTGAGGAGGAAGAAAGCGGCGTTATCAACGTAGCCATCGTTGGAAAGCCCAATGTAGGCAAGTCCAGCCTCCTGAACCGGATTCTGGGAGAGGAGCGGGTCATTGTCTCCGATGTGGCGGGCACCACCCGGGATGCCATCGACTCCTACTTTGAAAACGAAACCGGCAAGTACTGCT
>CAYRDE010000224.1:0-2060 GCA_964422935.1 uncultured Oscillospiraceae bacterium
ATGGTCGATCATGTCCACCGTCATATCCACAGATTTGAGCAGGGTATCGATGGCAGAGAAAATGGCGCCCTTGGCACGGATGAAGTTGTCGATATCCACCTCGTTGAGAGACACCTCTCTGCCGGTTTCCGATTCCTCCGGCTCCGCCACCACGAACCTGCCCATGCCGTGGGCATCCCGGCGAATCCGGCTGCCCTCCCGGACAAACAGGCCCTTGGCGTTGATGATGCCGCAGCGGAACAGCTCCGAAATCAGGTCAATGATACCGCTGCCGCAGATGCCCACGCACCTCTGGCCTTCGTCGCCAATGATGGACAGGGTGGGCTCCATGGTGTCTTTATCAATGGTCACCGCTTCCACAGCACCGTCGGTGGCCCGCATACCGCAGGAGATGTCGCCGCCCTCAAAGGCGGGACCGGCGGAGCAGGCGCAGGACATGAGGAAGTCCCGGTTGCCGAAGACGATCTCGCCGTTGGTGCCCAGATCGATAAACAGGCTCATCTCATCCTTGTCCCAAATTCCGGAGGCCAGCGTGCCGGCGGTAATGTCGCCGCCCACATAGGAGCCGATGTTGGGCGCAATGATGACGGGAGCCAGCGGATTGGCAGGCAGCTTCACGTCCCCTGCCAGCAGACCTACCCAGGAGAAGAAGCTGGGAATATAAGGCTCCATCCGGACGCTGGAGGCATCCACTCCCACAAACAGATGGTTCATGGTGGTGTTGGCGCCGACGCTCAGACGCAGAATGCTCCTGCGGGAGACCCCTGCGGTCTTACACAGGCTTCCGATGATGGGATTCAACGTCTCCTTGACAATGGCATCCTGGAGCCGTTTCTTTCCCCCGGGACGGCCCTGCTCAATGATCCGGTTGATCACATCCGCGCCGTAACGAATCTGACCGTTGCCGGAGGAGCCCTTTGCCAGAAGCTTTCCGGTTTCCAGGTCCGTCAGGACCATGGTTACAGTGGTGGTGCCGATGTCGATGGCGCAGCCCACAATCGCTGTATCCTCCGGAGCGCAGATTTCCATGCACAGGAAGCCATCCTCCGTCAGCTCTCCCTTGACGCAGACCCTCCAGTGATTTTCCCGCAGGGTGTGGGCCAGCTTTTCCATGACGCAGAAGGGAATGTGTACCGTTTCCACCCCCAGGGCCTCTTCAATGGCCCAGGTCAGCCGCTCGTTGTCTGGCATGGTGTCGTCCAATGTCGGCTCTGCCATGGCGATTACAACACTGCGGTACTTGTTTTTAAAATGGATGCCGCTGTGTTTCAGGTCTTCCTCACAGGCCTCAAAAATGGCGATCTCTTTGGGGCTGCTCAGGTCCGCGGTCTTCATCCGGGACTGGTAGGCACTGGCAATATCCGGCACAAAGACGGTGCAGTCTCCCTTCACCTTGCAGCTACAGGACAGCCGCCAGCCCTCCCCAAATTCCTCCTGGGATATGTGGCGGCTGGGAATGGATTCCACCTCTCCCTCCAGGATTTTGACCCGGCACTTGCCGCAGGAGCCGTTGCCGGAACAGGGGGCGTCTATGGCTACATTGGCCCGCCGTGCCAGCTCCAGAAGATTCTCCCCATCGTTACAGGTTATGGTAACCGGAGCGGCTCCCTCAATCTGAAAAATAACCTTACTCATAAGACTTTCCTCCGTGCCCTATTTACTGATTTTATTCTTATTCTAGCATAATCCCAGGCCGATTTCAACAAGAGAACCACTGTTTTCCCGGCTTTCCCGGCAAAAGAAATTCGGGAGTACCGGTTTGGCGGTACTCCCGAAAAGGGGTAAAATTTACATCAGAGGCTCCATGCCCAGAACCGGGTGATTCTTCTCTGTCAGCCAGTTCAGCAGCTCCTCACAATCGGTGGTGATGGTCTCGTCGGCAATGTAATCGGTGAAGTTATCAATGCCGTACATTTCCTTAGCGGTCTTGTTCAGACGCTCTGCCACATCGTCCTTCAGCTCCTTGGGCATCCAGACGATCCGCTCAATGCCGCCCTCAGCAGCAATGAACTTCTTGGAGGAAATGAAGTGACGGCCATGGCCCATGTAGCCGGGGGTCT
>CAYRDE010000225.1:0-2058 GCA_964422935.1 uncultured Oscillospiraceae bacterium
GGTCTCCACACTGCCGTACCGTGAGTCTAACGGGTTTATCCTCCTTTAATTTTAGCGGTATTGGGTCTATTTTTGTGGAGTAGGCCCAATCCACCTGGATACGCACATCATATCATAGTTTCCACCATCCGACAATGGTGGGTACTTACAATTTTTGCTCTCTTTTTTTGGCTATTTTGCCCAACGTCCTTTTCAAGAAAAAGACAACCAATTTCTTAAGGCTTCCTTCATTTTGCAGTTGCAATTTTGTGTCAAAAATGCTAGTATAGGAATGGGATTCTCCTGTATTTCCGGGATAATGCCGAATGTCATTTCGGCACTTTCCCCAAAGATCCATTCCTGCCTGCCTCAGGAAGGTATCCGGGAGTATCCCGCTTGATTCCTGCGCATTCGGAGTTCGTCGGATGCAGTCTTGTGAGAAAGGAGGATTATTCGTTATGACAAAAGACAATCCTAAGTACACTTCTTACATCAAAATTCTGGAGGAAGAATTGGTGCCAGCCATGGGATGCACAGAGCCGATCGCTCTGGCTTACTGTGCGGCAAAAGCACGGGAAACCCTGGGGCAGATGCCCGACAAAGTGGTCATCGGCGCCAGCGGTAGTATTATCAAGAACGTCAAGAGTGTTATTGTCCCCAACACAGACCACATGAAGGGCATTCCCGCCTCTGCCGCTGCCGGTATTGTAGCCGGTGACGCCAGCCGTGAGCTGGAGGTTATCGCCTCTGTTACCAAGGAGCAAACCCTTCAGATGCGGCAGTTCCTTAAGGACGTACCCATGCGTGTGGAGCATGTGGATAACGGCCTTACCTTTGAAATCGTGGTGACTGTGTTTAAGGGCGAGGAATACGCCAAGGTCCGCATTGTCAACTACCATACCAATATTGTTCTCATTGAGAAAAACGGTGAGGTTCTGCTGGAAAGAAAAGTTGACGGCGAAGACGAGTCCGGCCTGACTGACCGTTCCATCCTGAACATTGAAGATATCCTGGATTTCGCGAACAGCGTGGATGTAGAGGATATCAAGACAGTTCTGGACCGCCAGATTCAATATAACACCGCCATTTCCGAAGAGGGACTTCGGGGCAATTATGGCTCCAACATCGGAAAGGTTCTGCTGGACACCTACGGTGACAGCAGCGTCATGGTCCGTGCCAAGGCCAAAGCCGCTGCCGGCTCCGACGCCAGAATGAACGGCTGCGAGCTGCCCGTCATTATCAACTCCGGTTCCGGCAACCAGGGTATGACCACGTCTCTGCCCGTGATTGAGTATGCCAAGGAGCTGGGCGTCAGCCAGGAGAAGCTGTACCGGGCTTTAGCCGTTGCGAACCTGGTCACCATCCACCAGAAGACCGGCATTGGCAGGCTCTCCGCTTTCTGCGGCGCGGTAAGCGCAGGCGCAGGCGCGGGCGCCGGCATCGCCTATCTCCAGGGCGCGGATGCTGACGGCATTTCTCACACGGTCGCCAATGCGATCGCCACTACAGGTGGCATCGTCTGTGACGGTGCGAAAGCGTCCTGTGCAGGTAAAATCGCATCTGCGGTTGAAGCCGGAATCCTGGGCTACAACATGCACATCCGCAATCAGGACTTCCAGCCCGGCGATGGTCTGGTGGGCGAAACTCCCGAGGACACCATTGACAACATCGGTCGGCTGGGCAAGGAGGGTATGAAGTACACCAACGAAGAAATCATTAAGATCATGGTTGGCGAATAACATACTCTGTAGAGGCTGCCATAAAAGCCCCCGTTTCTGTCTGTCCAAGGAAAGGAAAGGTCAGGCGGCCTGAAGCAATTGGATCGTCGGCATATGCCGACAGAGAGGAGAACTGTTTTATGAAGAAATTCCTATCCAGTCTGCCCGCAAAGCTTCTGCTGGGCATCATCATCGGCATCATTGTGGGACTGATTGCTCCCGAGGGCTTTATGAGAGTCCTGGTTCCTGTGAAGAACATTATGAACCAGCTCATCAGCTTCATCGTACCTCTGATCATCATCGGCTTCATTGCCCCCTCCATCACCAAGCTGGGCAACAACGCCTCCAAGCTGCTGGGCGT
>CAYRDE010000226.1:0-2040 GCA_964422935.1 uncultured Oscillospiraceae bacterium
CTGCTTCTCCAGCAGCTCCAGGTGCTGGAAGGCGCTTTCCACCAGAGCCTCCGCCGTGGGATGCCCGTATTTTTCCAGCAAAGCCTTATCCAGGCTGCCGCCGTTGACACCGATGCGGATGGGGATATGCTTCTCCTTGCACACATCCACCACTGCCTTCACCCGGTCCTCCCCGCCGATGTTGCCGGGATTGATGCGGATTTTCGCTGCCCCGGCTTCCGCGGCGGCGATTGCCAGCCGATAGTCAAAGTGGATATCTGCCACCAGGGGCAAAGGGCTTTCCTGGCAGATTTCCCGGAACCCGGGCACTGCCTCCATATTGGGCACCGCCAGCCGGGCAATCTGGCATCCGGCGGCTGCCAGCGCCCGGATCTGTCCCAGGCTTCCCTCCACATCGGTGGTTTTGGTATTGAGCATAGACTGAATTGCAACGGGGGCACCGCCGCCAATGGGAACATTGCCCACCAGAATTTGTCTTGTCATATTCTTCACCCCTTGAACAGCACAAAAATATCTTTAAACATAATCAGAGCCATCAATCCCAGCAGCAAAAGCATACCGGTTCCATGGAGATAGCCCTCATATTTGGGATCAATCTTCTTATGGGTAATTCCTTCCACCGCCGTCGTCAGCAGCAGGCCGAGAACCCGTCCGCCGTCCAATGCCGGGATGGGCAGCAGGTTCATCACTGCCAGGTTGATGGCAATGAAGCCCCCAAAATACAGCAGATTGATCAGCGCCGCAAATCTGGAGGGAGACGCATTCGCCACCACGGACATCTGCTGCACAATGCCCACAGGCCCCGACATATCGGAAAGTCCCGCCTGACCCGAAATCAGCATTTGCAGGCTCAGCCGTACCAGCCGCACGGAATCCAAAGACCGCATCCAGCCATAGGAAAGCCGGTCACCAAGCCCAAAATCGGCAATGGTAAAATTTAATCCGTATGCCATTCTGGTATTTCCGGTTTCGTCTGTTACCGCATGCTTTTCCATCAACAGGTTATGGAGGGTAACCTCTCTTCCGTCCCGCTCCACCACCAGGTCGTGAATATCTCCAGGATGCAAATTCAGAAGCAGTGAGAAGTCAGACTGGGTATAGATCCGTTCCCCATCCACCTCCACAATGCGGTCGCCTTCCCGCAGCCCTTCCGCGCCATTCAGGGTAGCGTATTCTTCGAAGGAGGAAATCACGGGAACCACTGCCCGCTGCACCGGCAGGGAAACGATAACCATCAGAAGCACACCAACCAGGAAATTCATGGCAGCACCGGCAATCAGAATCAAGAGCCGCTTCCACCAGGCTGCCTTTTCAAAGGACCGGGGATTGTCACTGCCTCCGTCCTCTCCCTCCATTGCGCAATAGCCACCAATGGGAATCAGCCGAAGGGAATACAGCGTTTCCCCCTTCTCCTTCTTCCAGAGGGCCGGTCCCATGAAGATAGAAAACTCATTGACCTGAACCCCCGAAAGTTTTGCCGCTACAAAATGTCCCAGCTCGTGAATCACAATCAGGAAGCTAAACAGTACAATTGCAAAAAGAACGCTCATAAAATAATAGCCTCGCTTAAATTTGAGAAGCGGGGATACGGAGAACCCCTCTCTTATCCACGCTTCTCCAGAGATAAAGTCCGCACCGCTTTCCGGGCAAGGCGGTCGCTTTCCAGAATCTCCTCCAGGGTGGGATTTTTCACAAAGGGAACCATCTCCACTGCCTGGGATACCAGAGTATAGATGTCATAGAAGCCGATCTCATCCCGGAGATACATGGCAACCGCTTCCTCATTGGCGCCGTTCATGGCAGGGCAGGCTGTGCCTCCCTGCTCCGCACAGCGATAGGCCAGCGCCAAACAGGGGAAGCTCTCCATGTCCGGCTTCTGGAAGGATAGATTGCCGCAGCCCACCAAATCCAGAGGCTCTACCGGGCAGGGAATCCGCTTCGGATAGGTCAGAGCCAGCTGAATGGGCAGCCGCATATCCGGCGTTCCCAGCTGGGCCATCACCGCTCCATCGGTGAACTCCACCAGGCTGTGGACAATGC
>CAYRDE010000227.1:0-1983 GCA_964422935.1 uncultured Oscillospiraceae bacterium
ATATTCTCATATTCTGGCCCCTTTATGCTGGAAACCCAAGTTTTTTCTGACGCAAAACTTGGGTTTCTCGACGGTCTGTGCTCTCCCAAAGGGAGAGCCAAGGGCGTTTCGTAGATTTTGAAACAGTACAGGATTTGAACAACCTACTTGGCTCCCCCTCTGGGGGAGCTGTCGAGCGTAAGCGAGACTGAGAGGGCCTGCGCGCCCCACTCAGAACAGTAGCAGCGAAATCCAGGTGACAATATTGCTGCCATACTGGAAATCCAGCCCCAGCTTTTCCAGGGTGGGAATGATGTTGATGCCCTGGCTTTCCACGCAAGGGTGCATCCGCCCCGGCATCCGGCAGGGGAGCCCATCCAGGTAAGCGCACCGGGAACAGACGGCGCAGGACTCGGTGGAAAGCACATAGGGGTCCTCGCCCAACTCCCGCATCATGTCCCGCACCTGGTTGGTGATCTTCTCGTGATCGTGACGGGTGTCCAGGGTGGCGTGAATGTCGGAAATATCCTCCACCTCGGTAATGGTAGAAATCAAAAGGCAATTTTTGTAGCTCAGGCATTTTTCCCTGCATTCCTCCACAGAGCCCACAGCGGGAGGGCAGGCCCAGCAGGAGCCGTACATGGTGCAGTCATGCTCGCAGATGTAGCGGATTCTCTCCGAGAATTCCAGCTCCTGAGGGTCGATGTAGTCGTAGATGTACAGAGGCAGCTGGGCCAGGCGTTCATTCAGTTCTTCACGATTCATAGAAATTCCTCCTAAATGTTTATATGACTTTCCATAATATCCGATGGTATATCAGGGATTCCCACATCCCGGGCAGAGATGTTGCGTCCAATCGCTGCCGCGTTAAAATAGAAGCCCCTAGAGCCGTTACAACTCTAGGGGCTTATTGGTGGACGATATAGGACTCGAACCTATGACCTTCCGCACGTCAAGCGGATGCTCTAGCCAGCTGAGCTAATCGTCCATTGCTGCGCCGTCAGGCGACTTTGACAGTATACCCCATTTCCTGCCGTTTGTCAAGGCTTTTTGAAAAAATTATCCAAAATTATCCAAGGGAAATGTCAACCTCCTGCTCCCCCAGAAAGCGAATGACCAGCCGGTTGGGTAAACACACAATCTGGGCGCCGCTGCTGCAGTAGCCCCGGGCCATGCAATAGTGGTCCGGACAGGTAGCCTCTGTGACCGCAATTTTGCCGTTCTTTACGGTGATGGTGTTGCTGCCGCCGTTGGGAGCGGTTACCACCAAAGACTGATCGATATTCAGATCCAGAGTCTTTACCACACGACCGTCACTGAGAACCTCCGCAAACCGGGCGCTTTCCCCGGGGCGAAGAAAGAAAACACTGAGCAGAACACACCCAAGCAGCATTAGCGAGAGAAGAATGATCCAGGTCCTGGTCTTCACAATGACAATCCCTCCGTTTCCTTGAAAGCTTTCCTAGCAGTATAGCAAAAGTATGGGAAAAACGCAAGGAAAAGTGGGAAAAACTCCTTGACATTTTTCGAGAAAGATGGTAAACTATCTAAGCCGCATTGAAGGGGCGTTGAATCGGTGCGCCTGCATCGGGCCCTCAGAGCGAGACTACACAAATAAAGTAGGTGAAAACAAATGAAAGCAGTTATCGTTACCGGCGGTAAGCAGTACACCGTGGCGGAAGGCGATGTGATCTTCGTGGAGAAGCTGAACGTGGAAGCTGACGCCGCTGTCAAGTTCGATCAGGTTCTGGCTGTGCTGGACGGTGAGAACACCAAGATCGGCGCTCCCGTGGTTGAGGGTGCCGCTGTCGAGGCCAAGGTCGTGAAGAACGGCAAGGGCAAGAAGCTGGACATCATCCGCTACAAGGCCAAGAAGAACGAGAAGCGTCACATCGGTCATCGCCAGCCTTACACCAAGGTGGAGATCACCAAGATCGCTCTGTAAGAAAATGACAAGATGCGAATTTTTTACCGAGAACGACCGGATCACCGGTTTCTCTGTCT
>CAYRDE010000228.1:0-1952 GCA_964422935.1 uncultured Oscillospiraceae bacterium
TGGAATTGCAGGGCTTCAAGTCCTTCCCGGACAAGACCCTGATCCGCTTCGGCGATGATATCACCGCCATTGTAGGCCCCAACGGCTCCGGAAAATCCAACATCTCCGACGCCATCCTCTGGGTCATGGGAGAGCAAAGCTCCAAAACCCTCCGGGGGGCGAAGATGGAGGACGTGATTTTCGGCGGCACCCAGAAGCGCGCCGCCGTGGGCTTCGCCG
Source organism: uncultured Oscillospiraceae bacterium (assembly GCA_964422935.1). GTDB lineage: Bacteria > Bacillota > Clostridia > Oscillospirales > Oscillospiraceae > Faecousia. The sequence continues at coordinate 220 of CAYRDE010000228.1, forward strand.
AGGCCACCTTAACCCTGGATAACTCTGACCGGGCCCTTCAATATGACGCCGACGAGGTCATGGTCACCCGGCGGTATTACCGCTCCGGGGACAGCGAATACTATATCAACAAGCAGTCGGCCCGGCTTCGGGACATCAACGAGCTGTTCATGGACACCGGCCTGGGCAAGGAGGGCTATAGCAATATCGGTCAGGGCCGCATTGACGAAATCCTCTCCTTAAAAAGCGGCGACCGCCGGGAAATCTTCGAGGAGGCGGCGGGCATCTCCAAGTATCGCCACCGCAAGGAGGAGACGGAGCGGCAGCTGGAACGGACGGAGGATAACCTGCTTCGCATCGGGGACAAGGTCTCGGAGCTGGAGCTGCAGCTGGAGCCGTTAAAGGTCCAGTCCGAAAAGGCGAAAAAGTACCTGGAGCTGAAGGACGCGCTAAAGGGTGTGGAAATCGCTGTCTGGATGGACACCCTGGAAAAGCTGTCCGCCGCGGCAAAGAAGGCGGAGGAGGACTACGCTTCCGCGTCCTTTGTCCTCCAGCAGGCCCATGACGACCTGGATGCCCTCTACCGCCAGGCGGAGGAGCTGGGCCAGGCCCTGCGGCAGAAGGATGGGGACCTGGAAACGGTTCGGGTGAAGGTGAACATGCTCTCCGGCACCCATCAGCAGCTGGAGGGACAGATGGCTGTCCTCCGGGGCAACGTGGAAAATAACGATGGGAACCTTGCCCGCATTCGGGAGGAGCTGCAGGGTCAGCAGGACCGAAGCGGCGGCATTGTGGCCCAGATGGACCAGGCCCGGTTAAGGGTGGCGGAGATCGAAGCCACCCTTTCGGAAAAGGGCCGGGAGCTGGAGAGCTTACAGCGTCAGCTTGCCGCCATGACCGCCAACGCCCAGGGCATGACCAGGCAGTTTCTGGAGCTGCGGGGAAAGGAATCCAGCCTGGCAGCGGAGATTGCGGGCGCCCAGGCGGATATACGGGGATTGGAGGAGAGCAGAAATCAATCCCTGGAGCGGCTGACCCAGCTGGAGGGGGACCTTTCCTCCGGAGCCGCCCGGAAGCATGAGGCCCAGGGGAATCTGGAGGCATGTCAGCGGGAGCTGAAAAAGGCCCGGGAGGACGTTACGGCCTCCAATAACACCATCGCCGGGTATACCCTGCGGCAGAAAAACCGGCAAAAGCGCCGGGACGATTTGCAGCAGTCCCTCCGGGAGCTAATCTCCCGGCTGGATGGGGTGACTGCCAAGCTCCGGGTCTACCGGGCCATGGAGCGGGACTACGAAAGCTACAATAAGGCCGTGCGGATGGTGATGCAGGAAACCCAGCGGGGGACGCTAAGGAACATTCACGGCCCCGTTTCCCGGCTGATCCGCACCGAGGACAGCTACACCGTGGCGGTGGAAATCGCTCTGGGGGCCGCCATGCAGCAGATCGTGGTGGGCAGTGAGCAGGACGGCAAGGCAGCCATTGCCTACTTAAAGCGCACCGGCGGCGGTCGGGCCACCTTCCTGCCTCTGAGCAGCATTCAGGGAAGAACCCTCCAGGAGACGGGACTGGAAAGCTGCCGGGGCTTTGTGGGCATTGCCTCCCAACTGGTTACCTCGGAAGAAAAGTACCGGGGGATTGTGGAGAACCTGCTGGGTCGGACGGTGATTGTCCGGGATATGGACGCCGCCATTGCCATGGCCCAGAAGTACCATAACCGGTTTAAGATTGTAACCCTGGACGGTCAGGTGATG
>CAYRDE010000229.1:0-1950 GCA_964422935.1 uncultured Oscillospiraceae bacterium
CTTGGCTCTCCCTCTGGGAGAGCTGGCTCGCGAAGCGAGACTGAGAGGGCATCCCTTAGTACCTGAGAACCTTACCAGAAGAACCGATACACCGTCTCGCTGTGATAGGCTTCCCCGGCTTTCACGAAGGGCTGGGGCCATTCGGGATGGTGGACGGAATCCGGATAGAACTGGGTTTCCAGGGCCACGCCGGAGCGCTTCCCGTAGTGGACGCCGCCCTTGCCCTGGGTGTCCAGAAAGTTTCCGGCATAGAACTGGATGCCCGGGCAGTCGGTGGAGACAGTCATGGTTCTGCCGGAGGTCGGGTCTTCCAGAATGGCGCAGGGATTGCAGAAGACCTCCCAGTTGTGATCATACCCTCCCTGCAGGCGCAGGGGGACATAGTCTGCCTCAATGTCCCGGGAAATGGGCTTGGGCTTGCGGAAGTCCATAGGCGTGCCTGTCACACTCCGCTTTTCCCCGGTGGGGATGTTCTCGGCATCGTCGGGGTTGAAGAACCGACCGGGGATGGTCAGAACCTGGTCCATGGCGGCCTCCGTGTGGGCCTGGCCCGCCAGATTGAAATAGCTGTGATTGGTCATGTTGAATACCGTATCCCGGTCACAGCGCCCGTCATAGGCGATGCAGAGACTTCCGTTTTCTTTCAGGGTGTAGGTCACCCGGATCACCGCGTTTCCGGGGAAGCCCTGGTCACCGTGGGGGCTGTTTAGCTCCAGGGTGATGGACTGGTCCGTCAGGGATACTACCTCCCACAGTCGGGTATAGTAGGTGTCCGGGCCGGAATGGAGGTTGTTCTTTCCTTCATTGGCTGTCAGGTGATGGGTTACGCCGTTCAGGGGGAAGCTGGCATTTTTGATCCGGTTGGCATTGCGGCCTACGGTGGCGCCCAGGCAGCCGCTGCCCAGCCGGTAACCGTCAACATCGTCATAGCCGAGAACCACATCCTCCACAGCGCCACGGCTGTCCGGAACCAGAAGGCTCACCAGAGCAGCGCCGTAGTTTGTGATGGAGGCGGTGAGCTGACCACAGGATATGGTGTAAAGAAAAGCGGTCTCACCGGAGGGCAATGTGCCGAAATTTTTAGGCATGGGAATTTCTCCTTTCATTTTTCCCGGGGAAAGGGACGGGATTATGTAAAGAACCCTTTTTCCTATTATACGATATTGTGCCCGGAATTTCAAACCTTTCTTTCTCCCTTCCCCGGAAAAACGAAACTTTCCCCCGCCTTCCCGGGAGCCGTATCCGCCGACAGAAAAGAGAACTTTTTCCCAGAAAAAACAAGGAAAACTATATTTTGTATCTGACTCTTGACAAAACCACAATATGTAGTATAATAGGGCGTACACGAGCCAATTACGCGGACCCCAAAAAGGAGGAAAGAGATATGAAGATTATTAAGCGCAACGGCGCGGAAGAAGTTTTTAATATTGACAAGATTCTGATGGCAGTGACCAAGGCCAACAACGCGGTGGAGGAAAAGGTCCGGATGACCCCGCTGCAGATTCAGCGGATCTCTGACGCGGTGCGCATTGCCTGCGAGGAAATGGGCCGCAGCCCCTCGGTGGAGGAGATTCAGGATCTGGTGGAAAAGGCCATCATGGCCCACGGCGCTTTTGAAGTCGCCAAGGAGTACATCACCTATCGCTACACCCGGAGCCTGCTGCGGCAGTCCAATACCACCGACGACCGTATCCTCAGCCTCATCGAGTGCAACAACGAGGAGGTCAAGCAGGAGAACGCCAACAAGAACCCCAGCATCAACGCCGTCCAGCGGGACTATATGGCAGGCGAGGTCAGTAAGGACATCACCAGCCGGATTCTGCTGCCCCGGGATATTGTGGAGGCCCACGAGGCGGGCATTATCCACTTCCACGACTCCGACTACTACGCCCAGCACATGCACAACTGCGATCTGGTCAATCTGGAGGACATGCTGCAAAACGGCACGGT
>CAYRDE010000230.1:0-1932 GCA_964422935.1 uncultured Oscillospiraceae bacterium
CCATGATTTTCGGGATAGAAAATCATGGAAACCCGTCTCATTATGATCTTCATAAAAAAACTTCAATTCTTGCGAATGAAAGTTTTTTATTGAATATCAGTATAAGGAGTGAGAGTACAAACATGAAGAAACAGATCCGCAAGATCAGACACTCCGGTGTACTGTATGTGACCCCTGCCTTGGTGATGGTGGCGCTGGTCATGCTGTATCCTCTGATCTACACATTGGTCATGGGATTTTTCAAGAATACCCTGTTCATGAAGGCCCCGGAGTTCTGCGGCTTCCAGCAGTACGGGAAGCTTTTCAAGGATGAGGTGTTCCTGGGGTCTATTGGACACACCATCGCCTGGACGGCAGGCAGCGTTTTTTTCCAGTTCACCCTGGGCTTTGCCATGGCCCTGCTCCTTCATCAGGATTTTGTAAAAGGCAAGACCGTCCTTCGCATCCTGCTGATGATCCCCTGGGTGCTGCCCAGCGTCATCGGCTCCGCCGTATGGAAGTGGATGTACAACGCCGACTACGGCATCATCAACTATATCTTCAAGACCATCGGTCTCATCGGAGAAAACAGGACCTGGCTCTCCTCCCCCAAAACCGCCATGGCGGCCGTGATCGTGGTCAACGTATGGAAAATGTTCCCCTATGTGATGCTGATGATCGAAGCGGCATTGCAGGGCGTTTGCAAGGACCTGAAGGAGGCCGCCATCATTGACGGCGCCAACAAGGGAAAGATCTTTACCAATATCACCTGGCCCGCCATCGCTCCCCAGTGCTATTCCATTTTGCTGCTGCTGACGGTGTGGACCCTCAACGCCTTTACCTTCGTATATAACCTGACCGAGGGCGGCCCTGCCCACTCCACGGAGGTCATGGCGATGTATATTTACAAGAAAGCATTTACCGACTATGACTTTGGTCTGGCATCCGCTGCCAGCACGGTGCTGTTCGTGCTGTGCATGATCGTTGGTTTGGTATATATCCACAGGACGAACAAGGAGGACGCATAATGAAATCGAAAAGCTTGTTCGGGAAAAACTACGCATGGCAGGTAATGACCTATGTGCTCCTGGCGGCAATCATCGTTGTGGCCGTGTTCCCGGCTATCTGGATGCTGTCCACCTCCATTAAAAATGTAACCGAGCTATATGATATGCCCCCGGAGATCATCCCCGACGAGCCCACCATGGGAAACTATGGGAAGGTCCTGGCAAACCCCAAAATGTATCAGGCCTTCTTTAATAGTGTATTGATCACCGTATGCGTGGTGGCGCTGACCCTGTTCATCTCCGTTCTGGCAGGCTACGGCTTTGCCCGGTTCAAATTCGCCGGGTCCAAGGTTTTAAAGGTTGGATTGCTGTTCGGGCAGATGGTCCCCGGCGTGGTGATCATTATCCCCCTGTACTCCCTGTTCTCCAAGATCGGGATGCTGGACAGCCGGTTCTCCCTGATCACTGCCGATATGGCCCTGACCATTCCCATGGGCGTGATCATGCTCAGCTCCTTCTTCGCCGGGGTGCCCAGGGAGCTGGAGGAGGCGGCCATGATCGACGGCTGCACCGGCTTCGGCGCCCTGTTCCGGGTGGTGCTGCCGGTGGCAAAGCCGGGACTGATCTCCGTGGCCATCTACACCTTCATCAACGCCTGGGAGGAATTCCTGTTTGCGTTGAACCTGACCACCTCCAGCGCTACCCGCACATTGCCCATTGCCATCAGCATGTTCTCCGGAGAGTTCTCCGTGGACTGGGGCGCAACCATGTCCGCCTCTGCGGTGGTGGCGCTGCCGGTACTGCTGATCTTCCTGCTGTGCAACCGGTACTTTGTAACGGGGCTGTCGGATGGCGCTGTGAAGGGGTAAAAAGCGCTGGAAGCCCTCTGGGGGAAGCCCTCTCAGTCAAAAATCAAAGATTTTTGCCAGCTCCCCCAAAGGGGGAG
>CAYRDE010000231.1:0-1885 GCA_964422935.1 uncultured Oscillospiraceae bacterium
GCTCCCTGGAAGCCTTCCGGTTTGCCTATGACGTGGTCTACACCAACACCCAGGCCGCCGGAGCCTACCGGGGCTATGGCGCGACCCAGGGCATTTTTGCCGTGGAGTCTGTGGTCAATGAGCTGGCGGAGACCCTAAAGATGGACCCCACGGAGCTTCGGCTGAAAAACATGGTCAGAGAGGGTATGACCATGCCCGCCTACTATGGAGAACCCGCCAACGCCTGTGCCCTGGACCGGTGCATGACCCATTGCAGAGACTTGTTCCATTGGGAGGAAAAGTATCCTGTCCGGGATATGGGCAATGGAAAAATCCGCTCTGCCGGTGTGGCAATGGCAATGCAGGGCTCCGGTATCTCCGGGGTGGATGTGGGCTCCGCTACGGTTAAGCTCAGCGAGGACGGTACCTATAACCTCATCATCGGCGCCGCCGACATGGGCACGGGCTGCGACACCATTCTTGCCCAGATGGTGGCGGAATTCATGGACTGCCATGTGGATGATGTGGCGGTCTTCGGGGCGGACACGGATGTATCCCCCTATGACTCCGGCTCCTACGCCTCTTCTACCACCTATGTTACCGGCAAGGCAGTGGAGAAGGCCTGCACCCAGTTGAAGCAGACCATCTGCACCATTGCCGCGGAGATGATGGGCTGCCAGGAGGATGAAGTGGAATTTGACAGCACCTGCGTCCGGCGGATCGGTACGGAGCAGTCTGTTTCCCTGACGGACATCGCCTATAAGACCCAGGTGGGAAATCTTCACAGCGCTGAGGCTACCGCCACCCATTCCTCCCCGGTTTCCCCACCGCCCTTCATGGTGGGCATGGCGGAAATCGAGCTGGATACCCTGACGGGGCTGGTGAAGGTCATCGATTACGCTGCCGTGGTGGACTGCGGCATTCCCATCAATCCGGCCCTGGCCCGGATTCAGACCGAGGGCGGCATTGTTCAGGGAATCGGTCACACCCTTATGGAAAATGTGACCTATGATGACAGAGGCCATCTCATGGAGCGGTCCTTCCTGCAGTATAAGCTTCCCGCCCGGACGGATATCCCGGCTCTGCGGGTGGAGTTTGAGAACAGCTACGAACCCACCGGGCCTTTTGGAGCGAAGTCCATTGGGGAGATTGTGATTAACACACCGGCTCCCGCCATTGCCCATGCCATCTACCGGGCTACGGGCGTCTGGCATCGGGAAATCCCCATTACACCGGAGAAGGTGGCGATGGCGAAAGAGGAGTAAACTCTGCTATGGGCCCTCTCAGTCAGCCTTCGGCTGCCAGCGTTTGCTGCGGCAAACCCGGTCGCGGCTCTGACAGTCCACTTACGCTGTCATTCACTCCCGCGACTGCGCTTCGCTTACCCAGAGGGGGAGCCAAGGGCGTTTCCCAGAAACTGTCAGGCCTTTGTAAAATTTGCATAAAACCCCATTTCCTTATTGACATATGCTTATGGAAAGCATATAATAAAAACGCTGATAACAGCAAATAAAAAGGAGGAATATGCAAATGAAAAAGTGGATTGCGATTCTGCTGTCGCTGGTCATGGTTTTGGGCCTGACCGCATGTGGCGCAAAGGATGCCGCTCCCGCAACAACCGTTCCCGCTGCTACCAAGGCACCTGAGGCCGCGGCTCCTGCCGAGACGGAAGCTGCTGATCCCATGGAGGAACTGATTGCCGCCGCAAAGGCCGAGGGCACTCTGGTTGTCTACGGCTCCTGCGAGGAAGAATACTTAGCCGCTGCCTGTGAGCATTTCCAGGAGCTGTACGGCATCCAGGTGCAGTATCAGCGCCTGTCCACCGGCGAAGTCCAGAGCAAGGTGGAAGAGGAAAAGGGCAGCCCCTCCGGCGACGTCTGGTTCGGCGGCACCACCGATCCCTACA
>CAYRDE010000232.1:0-1867 GCA_964422935.1 uncultured Oscillospiraceae bacterium
GGTTACAGCCGTACTTTAACTGAAATTCGTTCATGTTCACAGCACCTCACTGATTTTTGTTGACAAGACGATTGGTTTCCTCCCCGGTGGCAAGGTCAATATAGCGCACATACAGGGAAATCTTGTTGTTTTCATCCAGGGCGTTCCAGATTTCGTCGGTGAACGCGTCAATGTCATTGGGGATAGCAACCCGTTCCGGCTCCCCCTGGAAGGTGGGGATGGGGTTGCCGTCGCAGACATAGGTGTGCAGGAAGTGGCCCAGACCCGCCTTGGCGCCATAGCGGAAGCTGAACTGATTGCAGAAGGAGCCGACTTCGTCGCCGGACTTGAGAATGCTCATCTGATACCGGAAGTCTCCCTCCTGGAGGTTCAGCAAACCGCTGATCCGGGGGGTGAAGTTGGGACCGTCGGGCTCAAAGGACCGGCAGGACAGAGCTTCGTCAAAGCTCATGCCGCTGGCAAGGCCCCGATAGGCGGTGTCGGTCTGGTCGCCGTTGGTGACAATGAGATTCCTGCCGATCTTCCGGATGGCGGCGTAGATAATCAGGCTGGGGTCCTCCACCTTGGAGGCGTCAAAGGGCTCGGTATACACGGTATCTCCCCGCTGGGTGAACACCCGGTTCCGAGAATTGGCGCTGCGACCCATGATGAAGTAGGCGGTCACCGCGGACTTGCCGTCGGCAGACTTGCCAATGACGATGCCCCGACCGGGATAGGCATTTCCCTCCAAACGCTCCTGCATGGTTTTCACTTCGTAGACGTTCATTTGACTTCCTCCTGTGAAGTTTTGGCCCTTTGGCGTTGCCACTGGGCGCTGACAATTTCGGCGGCCTGGGGCAGCAGAATCCACTCTGCCTGCTCCATAACCCGACGCTGCAGGGTTTCCGGCGTATCGCCGGGCTGAATTTCCACAGCCTTCTGGGCGATGATTTCTCCGCCGTCGGGGATTTCGTTGACATAGTGAACGGTGGCTCCCGTGACCTTGACACCGTAGTTAAGGGCCGCCTGGTGTACCCGCAGCCCATAGAAGCCCTCACCACAGAAGGAGGGAATCAGGGAGGGGTGGACGTTTAAAATACGTTTCGGATAGGCAGAGGTAAAGGACTCTGTCAGGATGGTCATAAACCCTGCCAGAACAATGATGTCAATGTGGTTTTCTGCCAGCACCTCTTTCAGCCGGGCTTCAAAGGCAGCCTGAGAGCCGCATTCCTTTTTCAGAATCACGGCGGTGGGGATGCCTGCCTTTTTTGCCCGCTCCAGGGCATAGGCTTCCCGGTTGTTCGAAACCACCAGGGCAATTTCACCGCTGACTAAGACGGTTCCCTGGGCATCGATGAGGGCCTGCAGGTTGGTGCCGCCGCCGGAGACGAAGACTGCAATCCGGGTTTTCATTCCAGAATCACCTTTTCTTCGCTGGGTGCAATGGTGCCGATAATGTAGGCATCCTCGCCGTTTTCCTTAAGGATGGACAGGGCCAACTCTGCCTGGTCAGCGGGGACCACGATGCTCATGCCCACGCCCATGTTGTAGGTGTTGTACATATCCCGCTCGGGGATGTTGCCGAAGGAGGCAATCAGGTCGAAGATGGGCAGGACCCGAATGTCACGCTTGCGGATTTTCGCACCCAGACCGTCGGGAATGGAACGGGGGATATTTTCATAGAAGCCGCCGCCGGTGATATGGGAAATGCCCTTTACGTCCACCTTCTCCAGCAGGGCCAACACAGGCCTGACGTAGATTCTGGTGGGGGTCAGCAGAGTCTCGGCAATGGTCTTACCGCCCAGCTCTTCCCGGGGAACATAGAGCAGGGGGTCATTGTTATCAATGTTGAAGACCTTCCGGCACAGGGAGAAGCCGTTGGAGTGGA
>CAYRDE010000233.1:0-1864 GCA_964422935.1 uncultured Oscillospiraceae bacterium
AGCCCCCCAGACGTTTCCCGTACTCGGCAGCAGCGGACAGGTAGAAGGGTTCTTTCAGCTTGCCCATACAAATTAACGTGATATCAAACATTTTTCTTTCCTCCATTTTGGGCTATTCTACCATAAAAGCAGAAAAAAGGCAATTATCTTTTCTTGCCTTTGGGAAAAGGTAAGGATGGAGGTGAGAACATGAAGAAGGAGAAAATTATTTCCGACCCCAACGGAAGCTACACCGGACGGCCCAAGGATGACCGGTATGAGGTACCCGTCCAGGATGCGGACGACCTGTAAAGAAACCCCAGCCGGGCAAAAGCCCGGCTGGGGTGGGTTTAAGAGATAGGAACAATATAGTCTTCGCCGGTGACGTATTTCCCGTCAATAAGATGCTCGTCCATGCTGTAGAATACCAGAGAAGCAATCTGATTTACGTCCACGACCTGAATTGTAGCATTTGCAAGAAACACATCCTCTTCGATTTCACTGTCTCCCTGTCCGAAATCTATGGGAGAGGGAACATAGGTTCCGTCTTTCAGCATAACACCCCGAAGGTTGGGAATCCAATGCTCGTTTGGTTCTCCGGTATAAATGCTGGTATGGGAGCTGTCATCCCCTTCCATTTCCAGATTTGCTGTCAGAGAGGATAATTCTGCCCGGCGCAGAGTAAACCCGGAATCCCCGATGGGGACGTTTGGTTCCACAGTACGGGTATGGTCGGAACCTGCCACGGTCCAGGAAAGCTCCCAATTGCCTTCCACAAGGATGGTCGGCTCGCTCACACCGTCTGCAATGCCGATTCCTGTCAGCCGGGCCGTAATGTCGGTGTTCATTGGCTGAGGAGTACGGTAAGAGTAGGTGATAGCATATTCCAGGGACCCGTCTGCTGCCACAGGCCGCAAGATGACAGCACCGCTTTCGTCACGCTGTAATGGTGTACCGTCCGAATAGGTAAATTCATCCGGTTTTCTCTCTACGATACCATTGAAAAAGCTTCCGGCGGCAGATGGATGCTCGTCTCGACCACTTATGGAGACATCCCAGTGACTTGTGGCGGGCCATTCTCCCTCGGGAAGATCAAAGCCATCAATGCGGTATACGATGGAGACATGGTAGGGGTCCATCAAAGTCTGCACAACAGAAACGGTGATCCCCTGATCCGTGGCACTGACCACCTGGGGCGCTTCGTTGGTGGTGGAGGGCTTGGTCTCCTGAGGCAGGACAGACAGGCCGGATTTCTGTGCTTCTGTCTTTTCTTGCTCGCTGAACTGGTAGTTCCGTTCGGTGCTCTTGGGCCACCGGGTATAGACCGCCGCCGCTGTCATGGTGGAAAGAATCAGCACTGCTGCCAGGGACAACACCACAAGCTTTCGCCCGGAGAAGGACTTGGGAGATTCCTGGGTTACGTTCAGAAGCCTTTGGGTCATAGCCGCCTTCTCCTGCCCGGAAAAGTGCAGCTGATCCATGGCTTCCTGAAATTCCTGTTTTACATTGGGCTTCATAGGTACAGTTCTCCTTCCTGCTGTAAGTAGGTGCGAAGCATTTTCCGGCCACGGGACAGGCACTGGGTGATGCTTCCCTCTGATTTGCCCAGAATTTTTCCAATTTCACGGGCGGAATAGTCTTCATAATAAAATAAATACAGGGGGACACGGTAGTTTTTGGGCAAGGATTTCAGTGCCTCCAGAATTTCTGATTCCGGCGGTTGGGGTGCGGCGATGGTTTCCGCCTCGTCCAGGGGTACGGTTTTTCGGAAGAAGCCGCTTTTTAAGTGATCCTTGCATGCGTTGACGGTGGTGCGGATAATATAGGCTTTTTCATGCTCCGGGGTGTCAAAGAGCAGGTCCTTCGTGAGAATTTTCAGAAAGAC
>CAYRDE010000234.1:0-1857 GCA_964422935.1 uncultured Oscillospiraceae bacterium
GACCTGGGCGTGGTGGCCCAGATGTGCGACGAGGTCATCGTCATGTATGCCGGCTCCATCTGCGAGCAGGGCACCGCCGACGAGATTTTCTACAACCCCAAGCACGAATACACCAAGGGCCTGATGCGCTCCATTCCCACGGTGGACAGCGACGGAAGCCGCCTGGAGCCCATCACCGGCACCCCCATTGACCTGCTGAATATGCCCGCCGGCTGCCCCTTCGCCCCCCGGTGCGACGCGGCAATGAAGATCTGTATGCGTCAGCGTTGCGACCGTATGACCATCAACGAGGACCATATGGCGGCCTGCTGGGTCAATGTGAAAGATGAATTTGAAAGACAGGAAGCGGAAGGCGGTGAGGAAGCGTGAGTGAAGTGAAGAACCTGGTGGAGGTTAACCATCTGAAGGAATACTTCCCCATCAACACCGGCCTGTTCAAGACCAAGCCCTTAAAGGCTGTGGACGACGTTTCCTTTGCCATCCGCAAGGGTGAGACCTTGGGCCTGGTTGGCGAATCCGGCTGCGGCAAGACCACCGTCGGCAGAACCCTGCTGCACCTGTATAAGCCCACCGACGGTGAAATCTGGTTTGACGGCAAGCAGATCAAAACCAAGGAGGACATCCTCCAGTACCGGAAAAAGTCCGCCATGGTGTTCCAGGACCCCTATTCCTCCCTCAACCCCCGTATGACCGTCTCCGACATCATTGCGGAGCCTCTGGATGTGCATAAGCTCTACAAGGACAAGCAGGAGCGCCAGGAGCGTGTGCTGGAGCTGATGGGCCGGGTGGGCCTGAACTCCGAGCATGCCAACCGGTACGCCCATGAGTTCTCCGGCGGTCAGCGTCAGCGAATCGGCATCGCCAGAGCCCTTGCCATGCGGCCCGAGTTCATTGTCTGTGACGAGCCTGTTTCCGCCCTGGACGTTTCCATCCAGGCCCAGGTGATCAACATGTTCGACGAGCTTCAGGAGCAGATGGGCCTGACCTACCTGTTCATCGCCCACGACCTGCTGGTGGTTCGCCACATTTCCGACCGGATCGCCGTTATGTACCTGGGCAAGATGGTGGAAATGGCGGATGCCAGGGAGATTTACGATCATCCACTCCATCCCTATACCAAGTGCCTCATGTCCGCCGTGCCTCTGCCGGACCCCAAGAAGGCCAGGGAGAACAAGCGAATCGTCCTCCACGGCGATATCCCCAGCCCCCTGAACGCCCCCTCCGGCTGTCCCTTCCGGACCCGCTGCCCCTACGCAACCGACGCCTGCTCCGAGACCATGCCCGAATTCAAGGAGGTCTCCTCCGGTCATTTCGTGGCGTGCCACAATCTGGACAAGTTCGGCGACTAACCTTGTTTCATAGTTCCTGCCCCGAAAAAAGGGAAAGGAATTGTGGATATAAATTATTTTGAGAAAGGAAAATGAGAAAATGAAGAAACTGCTTGCTATGCTGCTGGCTGTTGCGATGGTCCTGTCTCTGGCTGCCTGCGGCGCCAAGGATGAGCCCGCTGCCTCCGCCGCTCCCGACGCTCCCGCTGCTACCGATGCTTCCGAGGCCCCCGCTGGTCTGGCTGAGGTAACCCCCGAGGCTGAGGCTGAGATCCGCTACGCGCTGGGTCTGCTGCTGGACCGCAACTACATCGTTGAGGAGGTCGCTCAGGGTGGTCAGGTTCCCGCTTCTTCCTTCGTTGCCATGGGCATGACTGACGCCGACGGCTCTCAGTTCTATGAGAATGCCGGTGACAGCGACGACTATGTGGGCTACTACAATGTGGCTAAGGAAGCCTTCGAGGACAACTACGCCGAAGCTTACGCCATCCTCTCCAAGTACTACGAGGTTGACGCCAACGGCATGTTC
>CAYRDE010000235.1:0-1842 GCA_964422935.1 uncultured Oscillospiraceae bacterium
TATACCTATTTAATTTACAATTCCAGGCTCAAGAACCCGTTTTATGTTAACCGAGCCTGGTTCTATCCCCGACATCTGGATGAAACGGTCATGCAGGCGGCGGCGGATCAGTTCGTGGGCACCCATGATTTTGCCGCTGTGCGAAGTGTGGGAACCGATGTTAAATCCACTGTCCGCACCGTATACTATTATACTGTAGAGCGGATGGGGGAGATCATCCGCCTGAAGGTCTGCGCCAACGGCTTCCTCTATAATATGGCCCGGGCTATGGCGGGAACGGTGGTATATGCCGCGGAAGGAAAAATTCGTCCGGAGGAGATCGGGGCCATTCTGGAATCCGGGAACCGCACCGCCGCCGGGCCTACGGTGCCTGCGGGAGGGCTGTATATGACCCATCTGTGGTATGACGACGGGATTGCCCAATTCGAAGCGGGCAGCGACTGGACGCCGTAGAGAAAACGGCCCTCTCAGTCACGGCTTTGCCGTGCCAGCTCTCCCGTTGGGAGAGCAGGCAAAAATCTTTGATTTTTGACTGAGAGGGCTTTCCACCTCCAGGCGTTGCTTTGTTCATAATTTGTTATCCCTTTTTCTTTGTTTCTGTGCTATACTGCCGGAAAAAGAGTTCCTTTGGAAGAGGAGTGAGTATGATGCAGCCGAAAATGTGCAGCAAATGTAAGAAGCATATTGCCGTGGTATTCATTACCAAAATCGAAAACGGCGTCACCATGAACGAGGGCTATTGCCTCAAATGCGCCCGGAGCCTGGGGATTCCCCAGATCGACCAGGCAGTGAAGCAGATGGGCATTTCCGAGGATGACCTGGATTTGCTTAGCGATGAAATGAGCAGCATGTTTGGACAGAAGGACGATGACCAGGACCATGATGAGGACGAGATTGACAGCCAGACTGCCACCTTCCCCCTGCTGAATCAGCTCTTTGGCAGCAGTTCCAATCCCCCGGCCCAGCCCTCCCGTCCTTCCAAGAAGGAGGACGCTAAGGAGGAAGCACCTAAGAAGATAATCATGAAGCATAAATTCCTGGACAGCTATTGCATGGACCTGACGGGCCGCGCCCGGGAGGGAAAGCTTGACAAGGTCATCGGGCGGGATATGGAGACGGAGCGGGTCATTCAGATTTTGAACCGCCGTCAGAAGAACAATCCCTGCCTCATTGGCGAGCCGGGCGTTGGCAAGACTGCCATCGCCGAGGGCCTGGCCCAGCGGATTGTTGCTAAGGAAGTGCCCTACAAGCTGTGGGACAAGGAAGTATTTTTGCTGGACCTGACCGCCCTGGTAGCTGGCACCCAGTTCCGGGGCCAGTTTGAAAGCAGGATGAAGAGCCTGATCGGAGAGATCAAGGAGTGCGGCAACATTATCCTGGTCATTGACGAGGTCCACAATCTGGTAGGCGCAGGCGACGCGGAAGGTTCCATGAACGCCGCCAATATCTTAAAGCCCGCCCTGTCCCGGGGAGAGATTCAGGTTATCGGCGCCACCACCTTTGCTGAGTACCGGAAATATATTGAAAAGGACGCGGCTTTGGAGCGCCGGTTCCAGCCCGTCACTGTGGCGGAGCCTACCATTGCGGAGGCGAGCCAGATCATGCAGGGAATCGCCAAGACCTACGCCGAATTCCACAACGTGGAGATTTCCCCGGAAATTGCCCACCAGTGCGTGCTGCTGTCCGAGCGGTACATTACCGACCGCTTTCTCCCGGATAAGGCCATCGACCTGCTGGACGAGGCCTGTTCCGACGTGAACTTGCAGTGCAAGGAGCTGTCGCAGCTGGCCCAGCTTCGCAAGGAGCGGGACGACTACGAGCTGGAGCTGCGGATGCTCAATG
>CAYRDE010000236.1:0-1774 GCA_964422935.1 uncultured Oscillospiraceae bacterium
CCAGCGGGGCCTGTCCCAGCTGCACCGGCCTGGGCTTTCAGCTGATTGCCGACGAGGATCTGGTGATCCCGGATAAAAATAAGTCCATCTTTGAGGGGGCCATCCAGGCCTCCGGCTGGCAGAGCGCCCGAACGGATTCCATCTTCCGGATGTATTTTGAGGCCCTGGCCCAGAAATACCACTTCTCCCTGACGGTGCCTGTGAAGGAACTGCCCAGAGACGTAATGGATATCATCCTTTACGGCACCAAGGGGGAGAAGCTGAAAATCACCTACAACCGGGGCAACGGCATGGGTGTGCTGGAGCAGCCCTTTGAGGGCATCCTGAATAACATCTCCCGGCGGTATAAGGAGACCCAGTCCGATGCCGCCCGGAAGGAGCTGGAGGAGTGCATGGCGACCGCCCCCTGTCCCCGGTGCCACGGCGACCGGCTGTCGGAGATTGCCCGGGCGGTGACCGTGGGGGGCATCGGCATTATGGACTTCTGCCGGATGAGCGTCCGGGACGGCCTGGAATTTATGAATAACCTGCATCTGGAGGGGAACATGGCCCTGGTTGCCGAGCAGATCGTCAAGGAGATACGTTCCCGGCTTCAATTCCTGACGGATGTGGGCCTGAGCTATCTGACCCTCTCCCGGGCGGCGGGCACCCTGTCCGGCGGCGAAAGCCAGCGGATTCGGCTGGCAACCCAGATCGGCTCCTCCCTGATGGGGGTGCTGTATATTCTGGACGAGCCGTCCATTGGTCTGCATCAGCGGGACAACGATAAGCTCCTGGCGACATTAAAGCACCTGCGGGACATCGGCAACACCCTGATTGTGGTGGAGCATGACGAGGATACCATGCGGGCAGCGGACTTTCTTGTGGACGTAGGCCCCGGAGCGGGGAGCCACGGCGGCGAGATCATGGCGGCGGGGAGCCTCCAGGACATTTTAAATTGTGAGCGCTCCGTGACCGGACAATACCTCTCCGGTGTGAAGAAGATTCCCGTGCCCTCTGCCCGTCGGACGGGGAACGGAAAGGTACTGTCCGTTCGGGGGGCCAGGGAGAATAACCTGAAAAACATTGATGTGGACATCCCGCTGGGCACCCTTACCTGCGTCACCGGTGTGTCCGGCTCCGGCAAGTCCAGCCTGGTCAACGAGGTGCTGAACAAGACCCTGCTGGGAAAGCTGAACCATGCCAGAACCCGCCCGGGGGCCTGCACCTGCGTCACCGGTATGGAAAACTTAGACAAGGTCATCGACATCGACCAGAGCCCCATTGGTCGTACGCCCCGGTCCAATCCGGCGACCTATACGGGCCTCTTTAACGACATCCGGGATCTGTTCGCCTCCACCAATGAGGCAAAGGTCCGGGGCTACGGCCCGGGCCGGTTCTCCTTCAATGTCAAGGGAGGCCGGTGCGAGGCCTGCTCCGGCGACGGCCTGGTGAAGATCGAAATGCACTTCCTGGCGGATGTGTATGTGCCCTGCGAGGTCTGCCATGGGGCCAGGTACAACCGGGAAACCCTGGAGGTTCGCTACAAGGGAAAGAATATTGCCCAGGTTCTGGACATGACCGCCGAGGAGGCGGTGGACTTCTTCGAGAACCTGCCGAAAATTCGCCGGAAGGCCCAGGCTCTGATGGAGGTTGGCCTGGGGTATGTGAAGCTGGGCCAGTCCAGTACCACGTTATCCGGCGGCGAGGCCCAGCGGGTCAAGCTGGCTACCGAGCTGTCCCGGGTGGCTACGGGAAAGACCGTGTATATTCTGGACGAGCCTACCACCGGCCT
>CAYRDE010000237.1:0-1770 GCA_964422935.1 uncultured Oscillospiraceae bacterium
TCAAAACCGGTGTCATAAAGAACACCAAAGAGGAAACGGTCATAAACAAAACCTACCGGGAGATGTCGGAACATTATGGAACCGCAATTCTTCCCGCCCGACCCAAAATGCCAAAGGATAAAGCGGCTGTAGAGGGATCTGTTGGCGTTGTTTCCACATGGATTCTGGCAGCACTGCGCAGCCGCAGATTCTTCTCTTTTGCGGAGCTGAATGAGGCTGTTTGGGATAAGTTGTACGACTTTAACCATAAACCCTTCCAAAAGAAAGAGGGCAGCCGTGCAGTCTCGTATGAGGAAGAAAAGCCCTTTCTTCTGCCCCTGCCTGTTACGCCCTTTGAGGTAGCTGTCTGGAAAATTGCCACAGTCCAGTACAATTACCATATCTCAGTGGACAAGCAGAACTACTCTGTTCCCCATGAATACATAAAGCAGAAAGTAGATGTGCGGCTGACTTCCCGCACTGTTGCGGTGTTCTTTGGCGGCAACCGAATTGCCTCTCATCCACGGCTGCATGGTCGCCCAAACCAGTATAGCACAAACGAGAACCATATGCCGCCGGAGCACCAAAAATATTTGCAGTGGAATGCAGACAGATTCATCCGTTGGGCGGAGCAAATCGGCACAAACACAGCTGTTGTTGTACGGCATTTTCTAACCATGTACAAGGTGGAGCAGCAGGGGTACAAGTCCTGTATGGCACTGCTGAAGCTGTCTGACACCTATTGCGCAGAAAGACTGGAGAATGCCTGTGCCAAGGCGCTTACATTTACACCTGCACCCAGTTTCAAAAGCATTCAATCCATCCTGAAGTCCGGGCAGGACAGGCTGTTAAGCAAAGAGCCCGAACCGGAACAGGCCGCACTTGTCAGGCGGGGCTTTACCCGGGGCGCAGACTATTACAGGAGGGATAAGGAATGATTTGCAGCGAAACAATTTCAAAACTGAATGAGATGCATCTTGGAACCATGGCATCCCGCTTTGCTGAACAGCTGACAGGCCCACAGTTCCAGACCTTATCCTTTGAGGAGCGGTTCTCCATCCTTGTGGATGCGGAATGGAGTGCCAGGAAAAGTAACCGTCTCACAAAGCTCATTAAGAAGGCCGGGTATTCCGCACCGGGAGCCAGCGTTGAGGATGTATTCTTCCTTCCGGAACGGAAACTGGACAAAGCCCAGATTCTGCGGCTGGCATCCTGCAGCTATATCCCGCAGGCGCAGAATGTGATCATTCTGGGAGCCACAGGAACAGGAAAGACTTATCTTGCCTGTGCTCTGGGCATGGCCGCCAACCGGAACTACTATGAGGTCAAATACATTCGGCTACCGGATCTGCTGGTAGAGATTGCTGTAGCCCGGGGCTCCGGTACATACCGGGAACTCATGAGGAAGTACAAGAAAGTCAGTCTGCTCATTCTGGATGAGTGGCTTCTGTATCCGCTAAAGGAGAGTGAAGTAAGGGATCTTCTGGAACTGGTCGAAGCCAGACACAAGGTGAGCTCTACGATTTTCTGCTCCCAGTTTGATGTCAGCGAGTGGCACACTTCACTTTACGATCCAACCATGGCTGATGCCATCTGTGACCGGATCGTACATAACGCACACCTGGTCAAAATTGAAGGTGATTCCATGAGAAAACGTGCTGCAATTACAGAGTAAGGAGAAAAACAGCATGGCGGCTGTGCACCATTTCCGCCAGCCGCCATGCACCGTTCACTACGGAAACGGTGCACCATGCGATGCGGTCTGGCTGCTCTTACGGAGCGGAATATGCA
>CAYRDE010000238.1:0-1766 GCA_964422935.1 uncultured Oscillospiraceae bacterium
GGCGACGCCCAGATCAAGGCCATGAAGAAGGTGGCAGGCTCTTTGAAGCTGCTCTACTCCCAGTACCGGGAGCTGCAAAGCTTTGCCCAGTTCGGCTCTGACCTGGACGCCGATACCAAGTCCAGACTTGCTTTGGGTGAGCGGATCGTGGCAGTGCTCAAGCAGAAGAACAATGCCCCCAAGGAGGTTGCACACCAGGTCTGCATCATCTATGCCGTCACCCACGGCTATCTGACAGACGTTGCTGTGGACAAGATTCCGGAATTTGAAAAGCGGCTGGAAGAGCATATGGATAACTACCATATGGACGTTCTGGAAGCCATTCGCTCCACCGGGAAGCTGGAGTCCGACACCGAAAATGCTTTGAAGGAAGCCCTTTCTGAGCTTCTCCGGCAATTTAACGGATAAGGGGGGCTGTACCCATGGCTGGCGTTTCCTCCAAGGAAATCAAAAACCGCATCCGAAGCATGGAGTCAACCAAGCAGATTACCAAGGCCATGGAAATGGTGGCCGCCTCCAAGCTTCGCCGTGCCCAGGCACGGATTGAAAATTCCCGCCCTTATTTTGAAATTCTGCGCACCACCATTGAGAAGATCGCCCGGGATAACCGGGACTTCTCCTCCCCCTATATGGGTGGTCGTCCCGTCCAAAAGAAACTGTATATTGTCATTGCCGGTGACAGAGGCCTGGCTGGCGGCTATAACAGCAACATTCTGAAAATGGTATCTGCCATGCTTTCCGACCAGGACATGGTATTGCCCATCGGCAAAAAGGCTGTGGACTTCTTTAAGACGAAGCAGGTCAACATCTTAACGGACAGCTATGCGGAAGCTGCCGACGTCGGGATCGGCGACTGCTTCTCTATCTCCAAGCAGGTAAGCCAGGGCTTTCTGCGGGGGGATTATGACGAAATCCGCATCGCCTATACGGATTTCGTCTCCATGCTCTCTCAGGTGCCCGATACCATGGAGCTGCTTCCCCTGAAGAACCTCCATACCGCTGAGGCTCCCGAGGAGATTTCTCCCCGGCACTGCGACACCATCTATGAAGGGAACAGCGAAGAGGTCTTCGCCGCCATCGTCCCCGAATATCTGGGCGGTGTTCTCTACGGCGCCCTGTGTGAGAGCCTTGCCTCCGAGCAGGCAGCCCGCCGGTCTGCCATGGATTCCGCTACCCAGAACGCTGAGGATATGATCGCCGACCTGAGCCTGAAGTTCAACCGGGCACGTCAGGCCGCCATCACCCAGGAGATTACCGAAATCGTGGCAGGCTCCTAACCTGCGTTTTCCTTCCCTTTCGCGACACAATATATAAAGGAGTGATTCCTTGTATGCCCAAAAATAAAGGAACCGTGATTCAGGTCATGGGACCTGTTCTGGATATCCGCTTTGCCGACGGTCAGCTTCCCTCTTTGCTCAACGCCATTGAGATTCCCAACGGGGAAGCAACCATCGTTGCCGAAGTTGCCCAGCACATCGGTGACAATGTGGTGCGCTGTGTTGCCATGTCCTCTACCGACGGCCTGCAGCGGGGCACCGAAGCCACTGATACCGGCGCTCCCATCTCCGTGCCCGTAGGCGACGCCTGCCTGGGTCGTGTGTTTAATCTGCTTGGTCAGCCCATTGACAACAAGCCCGCCGTCCAGAGCGAAGAGCGTTGGCCCATCCATCGTCCCGCCCCTCCCTATGAGGAGCAGCAGCCCGCTACCGAAATTCTGGAAACCGGCATCAAGGTCATTGACCTGATCTGCCCCTATGCCAAAGGCG
>CAYRDE010000239.1:0-1661 GCA_964422935.1 uncultured Oscillospiraceae bacterium
GTTCGCCGGCTCCTCCTCCGTGCCCGCGCACGTGGAGATGATGGGCTTCCTGGGCGCTGGCAACAACCCCATGGTCGGTATGACCGTTAGCGTAGCTGTTGCGGTTGAGGAAAGCCTGAAGTAAGGGAACCCCACTAAATCGTAATGCAAAGGGAAGCACATCCTGTCCTGTAACAGAATAGGATGTGCTTCCTGTTTTTCCCTTCTCATCTCTCGGACAGCTCCCGAAACTGCCCCTTATCCTCTCCCATAATGTCCAGCATCATTCCGGCTCCCATACGAAACCCGTAGAGAAGCATGTCTTCCTCCGCCAGCAAATTTAAATCGCTCTTTAGGTCCTCCAAGGCCTCTGCCTGTGCCTTCGCTTCCGGGGACAGTGTTTCCAGGAAGGCATCCATCTGATCGCAGTATTTCACCAGGGCTTTATGGTATTCACTTCCCGGACGGATCATGCGCTCTGTGGGGGAAATATCCCCTCTCCAAAGCTTGTCTAGTACATACATTCTGACACCTCCCCATGAGATGATCCATTCTTATTTACATTGAAATCATATAACGTTTTTCGCTATTTGTCAATACGTTTTTCGTATTTTTGTTCCATAGTAACCAGGAAAAGGAGGCAGTAATATGATTAAATTCAAAGTCAAAGTAATGCTCGCAATGCGTGAAATGACGCAGAAGGAGCTTGCGCAGCGGACAGGTATCCGGCCTCCTACGATATCCACTATTTGCCTTGGCACTGTGAAGCATCTCCCTGTTGACGCATTGGATAAAATTTGTAGTGTGCTTAACTGTCAACCTGGGGATATTATGGAGTACATTCCAGATTCCTCTGAAAGCACCCGATAAAGTCCTCTCCGTCATGGCATTCGCTATTGGGTATTTCCAACATTAGAGAAATACGAGTCAGTTTAACAGAACAGCCTATATAAACGGCTTACTGAGTTGCGGCTTTGAGATTACCAGGTTCCGAGAACCTGTGCCGCCGGATGAAATGCGTAATTTTCCCGGCATGAAATATGAACTGCGGCAACCTATGATGTTGATTATTTCAGAAAAGAAGCGGAGGAAGCACCCATGCGTGAACGTATTTATAAGATGATATTCTCTAAGGTTTATCCGATGTATATTCAAAAAGCCGAGAAAAAAGGGCGCACAAAAGATGAAGTTGATACCATTATTTTTTGGCTGACGGGTTATGATGCGCATAGCTTGCAAGAACAAATCGACAAGGATGTAAATTTCGAGACCTTTTTTGCCGAAGCCCCTCAAATCAACCAAAACGCCGATAAGATCAAGGGCGTAATATGCGGCGTTCGCGTTGAAGAAATCGACGACCCGTTGGTTCAAAATGTGCGTCGGTTGGATAAATTAGTGGACGAGCTGGCAAAAGGCAAAGCGATGGATAAAATATTAAGGAGTTAACCGGCAGCAGAACGCAACGATATTACGGCGATTACCGCTTGCACGAATGGGAAAACACCCTTTGGGAGAACTGGCACGGTACAAAGCACCATGCCTGAGAGGGCTTGACGCTCCCTTCCCAGCACAGGGCCTAACACCCCTCCCCGACACACAAAAAATCCCCAGCCTTTCGGCTGGGGATTTCAGCCTGTCGAAAAAGTCCAGCAAGAGCTGGGCTTTTTCCATTATCTATGATA
>CAYRDE010000240.1:0-1661 GCA_964422935.1 uncultured Oscillospiraceae bacterium
GCAAGGCATCGGTAAAGGACTGGCAGCAGCCGTGGTCTGTAATGGCAATGGCCTTGTGACCCCAGGCCGCCGCCTGGCAAATGGCATCGGCAGTGTTTGTCAAGGCATCCATGTTGGACATGAGGGTGTGTAAATGGAGCTCCACCCGCTTTTCCCCGGGGGCCGTATCCTGCCGCTTTGGCATGGAGCCGGTGGTCATGGCAAAGGGCTTTAAAACCGTGTCGTTTTCAAACCGGTCCTCCGTCAGCCTGCCCTGGATTCGCAGAACAACCCCAGGCCTTACATTGTCCAGGAAGGGCTTCGCCTCCCCGGCGTCCATAAACCGGCTGATACGGATGGAGCCGGTATTGTCGGTCATATCGAACTTAATGACCCAGGCATTCCGTTTTTTCAGTTCCTTATGGTCTACATTAAAGACCCGGCCCTCCACGATTACGCTGCCCATATCCAGGGACAGGTCCTTCATAGGCACCGCCGTCCCCCGGAAGGGTTTGCCGTATAGCATATCATCGGCAGCGGGAACCGTCTTCGTTTGCTGCTTTTCCTGGCGAAGGGATTGGGCAGGCATGGCTTCCAGACTCTTTTCCCGGAGGGTTGCCATGGCATCAAACAGGGCCTTCCCTTCCAAAGCTTCTCCTGCCTCAATGGCAATGGTCACCGCAGTAGCAAACCGCTCCCGAAGAGACTTTGTAATACTGGGAACCAGCTCCATCAGGGCATTCTTTCCGTTTGCCACCAGCTTAATCGTTAACTGGGTGTCATTCCACTCCCATTTTGCGCCTGCCAGCGATCCTCGCGCCATGGAGTCCCGGCTGACGAAGAGCTGCATCAGCTCCTCCGTCTCGATTTTTTGAAGCTCCGTCGCCGGATGGGTGGCTGTGAGGGTCAGCCGGGCAAGGCCATACAGGGCGGCAATGTCCTTCTCCGCCTGGGAAAGGAGCCTCTGGGGGATATAGCATTCACTGTGGACTGCCACGGAAACGGACCGGGATGCGGGGTCAATGTCCGCAGCAGCGATAGCCGCCTGAGAAAGGGCTTCTCGAAGCTCCTCAGGCGGCTCATAGTCCGGAAACATATTCAGAAAGAAAACTTGTTCGGTCATGGTTACCTCATTGGGAAAGGGTTTTCCGGAGTTAAGTAAAAATCACATTGCATCAATACGTCTGAGCAGGGCGGGCAGCAGCTCCTCATAGGGCAGCTTCTCCACCTGCTCCCCCTTTTCAAACAGCATACCCCAGCCATCGCCTCCGGCGATGCCGATGTCCGCTTCCCGGGCCTCTCCGGGCCCATTGACCACACAGCCCATAACCGCCACGGTGATGGGCTTCTTGCAATCCTTCAAGGCCGCGTCCACCTGGTTTACCAGACCAATCAGGTCAATCCGGGTTCTTCCGCAGGTGGGACAGGACACAATGTTTACACCCTCCTTGCGAAGACCCGCCGCCTTAAGAATGTCCTTTGCGGCGTAAACCTCCTGAACGGGATCGTCCGTCAGACTGACCCGGAGGGTATCGCCAATGCCGTCTAAGAGCAGCGCACCGATGCCCATGGCGGACTTGATCAGCCCCTGCCGTACCGGCCCGGTCTCTGTTACACCGATATGGATCGGATAGTCGCACTTGCTGCGGAACAGCCTTGCAGCCGCCACCATGGTAGGTACA
>CAYRDE010000241.1:0-1653 GCA_964422935.1 uncultured Oscillospiraceae bacterium
TCGGCAGCGGCGGTGATGGGACGGCCTACCACAATGTAGTCAGAGCCGATTTCCTTGGCGGCGGCAGGGGTCATAACCCGCTTCTGGTCGCCGATGTCTCCGTCGGCAAACCGAACGCCGGGGGTCACGGTGAGGAAGTCCTTGCCGCACAGGCCGTGGACCTTGCCCGCTTCCAGGGGGGAGCAGACTACACCGTCCAGTCCTGCGTTCTTGGCGGTTTCGGCGTAGTGCATGACCACCTGGTCAATGGGGGCGTGGATCATCAGATCCCTCTCCATGGCCTCCTGGTCGGTGGAGGTCAGCTGGGTTACGGCAATCAGCAGGGGCCGGGTGCCGTCAGGCCGGGTCAGACCCTCCAGGGCAGCCTTCATCATGGCAGTGGTGCCGGAGGCGTGGAGGTTGCAGATATCCACATCCAGGTTGGAGAGAACCGCCATGGACTTCTTGACGGTGTTGGGAATGTCGTGGAGCTTCAGGTCCAGGAAAATCTTGTGGCCCCGGGCCTTAATCTCCCGAACAATGCTGGGGCCTCCGGCATAGTAAAGCTCCATGCCGATCTTCACAAAGGGCTTGCGCCCGGTGAACTTGTCCAGAAAGGCAAAGGTTGCCTCGGCGGAAGAAAAGTCACATGCTACAATTACGTCCTTACCCATTAATGTGCGCCTCCTATAATATCTGTTAAGTTTTTAATACGGTATTTTTCCATTACCCGGGGCAGGTCCTGAAGGATGTCCCGGCAGGCGAAGGGGTTCACCAGATTGGCGGCTCCTACTTCCACAGCGGTGGCCCCCGCCAGCATCATTTCAATCACATCCTCGGCGGAGCTGACGCCGCCCATGCCTACCACAGGAATCTTCACGGCCTGGGACACCTGGTACACCATCCGCAATGCCACCGGGAAAATGGCAGGGCCGGAGAAGCCGCCCATTTTGTTGGCAATGACGGGCTTCCGGGTGCTTAAGTTGATTCGCATACCCAGCATGGTATTGATCAGACTGATGCCGTCGGCCCCGGCGTCCTCACAGGCCTTGGCGATGGACACGATATCCGTGACGTTGGGAGAGAGCTTTACGATCACAGGCTTGGTGGTCACGGCCTTGACTGCCCGGGTCACCTCTGCTGCCGCTTCCGGCTGGGTGCCGAAGCTCATGCCGCCGCCGTGAACATTGGGACAGGAGACGTTGACCTCAAGCCAGCCCACCTGTTCTTCTTTGTCTAACTTTTCGCAGGTGTAGGCATAGTCGTCTACGGAAAAGCCGGAGACGTTTGCCATGACGGGCTTGTGAAAGCATTTTTTGAGTTTTGGCAGCTCCTCGGAGATGACCTTTTCCACACCGGGATTTTGCAGGCCCACAGTGTTGATCATGCCGCTTTCGCATTCGGCAATGCGAGGGGTGGGATTGCCGAACCGGGGCTCTTTCGTGGTGCCTTTAAAAGAGAAGGTGCCGAGGCAATTGATGTCGTACAATTCGGCGTATTCATAGCCATAGCCGAAGGTGCCGGAGGCGGGAATCACGGGATTATCCAAAGTGATGCCGCAGAGATTGACATTCAGGCTTCCCATAAAATCTCCTCCTTCTTCATCACGGGGCCGTCCTTGCAGATGCGCTTGTAGCCTGTGAGGGTTTTGCAGGAGCAGCCCATGCAGGCGCC
>CAYRDE010000242.1:0-1627 GCA_964422935.1 uncultured Oscillospiraceae bacterium
ATGACAAGATGCGAATTTTTTACCGAGAACGACCGGATCACCGGTTTCTCTGTCTCGGGTCACAGCGGCTATGCGGAAGCAGGCGCTGACATTGTCTGCGCTGCCGTATCGGCTGCGGTTGCCATGGCTGAGGCCACCATCAATGATGTGTGCGGCGCAAAGGCCAAGGTTCGGGTCAAGGACGAGCAGGCTCGTATCACCCTGACCCTCCCCGTCTCCTGCGATGAAGAGGACACAGTCCAGGCGGTGCTCGCCGGAATGCTTGTTTATCTTTGCAGCTTGCGGGACGATTATCCGGATTATATCGAAGTTTTGGAGGTGTAACACCATGCTGAAGATTGGTATTCAGTTCTTCGCTCACCACAAGGGCGGCGGTTCCACCAAGAACGGCCGTGACTCTGAGTCCAAGCGGCTGGGCGTCAAGCGTGCTGACGGTCAGTTCGTACTGGCTGGCAACATCCTGGTTCGCCAGAGAGGCACCCACATCCATCCCGGTGTCAATGTTGGCATCGGCAAGGATGACACCCTGTTTGCTCTGACCGACGGTACCGTCAAGTTTGAGCGCCTGGGCAAGGATCGCCGTCAGTGCTCCGTTTACGCTGAGCAGTAAGAAGGCAAAAAGCAGCCGCAAACAATGCGGCTGCTTTTTTTAGAATGGGGGGTATCCATGAGGAAGCTGGTTCTCTATATTGCCGTCAGTCTGGACGGCTTCATTGCGGGAGAAGGGGAAGACCTTACCTGGCTGGACAGGGTGGAAGGCCAAGGGGACAATGGCTACGACGCTTTTTATGAAGGCGTGGATACCCTGCTCATGGGCAGGAAAACCTATGACTGGATCATGGCCCATGCCGAATTCCCCTATACCGGAAAAGATTGCTTCGTATTCACCCACGGGTCCAGGGAGAATACAAAGAATGTGACCTTTGTTTCCGGAGACGCGGCAGCCCTTGCCTCTCATTTGAAGGAGCAGCCAGGGAAGGAAATCTGGCTGGTAGGCGGCGGCAGCCTGCTCCGGCCCCTTCTGGAAGCCGGACTGGTGGACGAGATGATTTTGACCATTGCCCCGGTGATACTGGGGAAGGGGACCCCTCTGTTTCTGGAGATGGAGAAGGAAAACGACTTTGTCCTGGATGGGATGGAGCGTTACGGTCAGTTTGCCCAGCTGCGCTATAGGGCTGCATCCGGCGCGGAAAAAGAGATTTGATTTCGAAGATACATTCCTGAATTTGGAGGAATTACCATATGTTTGTAGATAAAGTACGAATCACCGTTGCGGGAGGCCGGGGCGGCGACGGCGCGGTGGCATTCCACCGGGAAAAATATGTGGCCTCCGGCGGTCCGGATGGCGGCGACGGCGGACACGGCGGCAGCGTGATCCTCCGGGTCAACGACAATCTGTCCACCCTGCTGGACTTCCGGTATAAGCGGAAGTATCAGGCCGGGGCCGGCGTCAGCGGCATGGGCCGGAAGATGGCGGGCAAACGGGGAGAAAACCTGATTATCGAGGTGCCAAGGGGGACGGTGGTCCGGGACAGTGAAACCGAGGCCATCATTGCCGATATGTCCACCGGTGAGGATTTTATTCTTGCCAAGGGCGGCAGGGGCGGCTGGGGCAATGCCCACTACG
>CAYRDE010000243.1:0-1600 GCA_964422935.1 uncultured Oscillospiraceae bacterium
CAGCCTGTCGAAAAAGTCCAGCAAGAGCTGGGCTTTTTCCATTATCTATGATATAATGGTCACGGGTGATGAAGAATGCTGGAACGTGGAAAAATGGAACGAGGAATCTACGAAATCGTAGACACAGAAAGTCTGGTGCCTGCGGAACATCTGCTGCGGAAAATTGATGCGGCGGTTGATTGGAATAAGCTGTACGATATGGTAGAGCCTTTGTATTGTGCAGACAATGGCCGTCCCAGCGTGGATCCGGTGGTTTTATTCAAAACGGTACTCATTCAGCATCTGTACGGACTGCCCTCCCTGCGGCGTACCGCAGAGGAAGTACGGGCGAATATCTATTACCGCTGGTTTCTTGGCTACCGACTGCAAGAGGAAACACCTCACTTTTCCACGGTCAGTTACAATTTTAAGCATCGTTTCACGCCGGAAACTGTAAACCAGATTTTCGACTGGATTCTCAGTGAGATCGCCGAAGCCGGGTATCTCAACACAAACACCGTATTTGTGGATGGTACTCACATCAAAGCCAATGCCAACAACAAGAAAGTGGTCAAAGAAGAGGTTGAGGTGGAGGCAAAGCGGTATGCCGAGGAGCTGATGGAGGAAGTGAATGCTGACCGGCTCGCCCATGGCAAGAAGCCTTTTGCCACAGAGGAAGAGGAAACGGACGAGAAAGACGAAAAGGATCCGCCCTCCACGCCAAAGAAGAAAAGAGATAATACTTCTAAAAAGAAACTGAAGAAGCGGAAAAAGGAAGCAAAAAAGAAGACCGTTACCAAGAGTACCACCGATCCCGATGCGGGAATGTTCGTAAAAGGTGACCACAAGAAGCAGATGGCTTACGAAGCCCATACCGCTTGCAACCAGCACGGCTATGTTCTGGAAGTGGAAGTAACTCCTGGAAATGTACATGACAGCGTAGCTTTCGACAATGTATACGATAAACTGGTAGAAAAGCACCCCGAAGTGAAGACCGTAGTAGCTGACAGTGCCTATAAAACTCCCCATATCTGCAAGAAGGTATTTGACGACGGAAGGATTCTGTATACACCCTACAAGCGACCACAGACCATGAAGGGCGGTCACGAATGGTGGAAGTATGTGTATGACGAATACTATGACTGCATTATCTGCCCAGAATACCAGGTATTGAACTACAGCACCACCAACCGGGATGGCTACCGGGAATATAAAAGTAATCCGCAGACTTGTGCGAACTGCCCCACCAGGGCGCTATGTACCAGGAATAAGGACTTCATTAAGACGGTGACGCAGCACATCTGGAAACCATATGTGGATATGGCAGAGGAGCTTCGTTATACGGAGCGGCACAAGAGATACTACAAGATGCGCAAGGAAACCATTGAACGGGTCTTTGCGGATGCCAAAGAAAAGCATGGCATGAGATATACGAGATACACAGGCTTGGCCCAGGTAACGAACTGGGTGAAGCTTAAATTTGCTGCCATGAACTTGAAAAAGTTCGCAATTAGGAAGTGGGAGGATACCCACAACCTTTTGAATATTCTCATATTCTGGCCCCTTTATGCTGGAAACCCCAGTTTTGTCTGACGCAAAACTGGGGTTTCTCGACGGTCTG
>CAYRDE010000244.1:0-1512 GCA_964422935.1 uncultured Oscillospiraceae bacterium
AGGCCATGAAGGCCCGGGGCCTGATGAAAAAGGACATCGACTATGTGGTGAAGGACGGGGAGATCATCATTGTAGACGAATTCACCGGGCGGCTCATGTATGGTCGGCGATACAATGAAGGTCTTCACCAGGCCATTGAGGCCAAGGAAAAGGTCAACGTTGCCAGCGAGAGTAAGACCCTGGCAACCATCACCTTCCAGAATTTCTTCCGTCTGTACAAGAAGCTCTCCGGCATGACCGGCACCGCCCTGACGGAGGAGGAGGAATTCGCCGCCATCTACCGACTGGATGTGGTGGAGATTCCCACCAACAAGCCGGTCATCCGGAAGGATCACTCCGACGTGGTGTATAAGACCGAAGCAGGCAAGTTCCGTGCCATCATCAATCAGGTGAAGGAGTGCCACGCAAAGGGCCAGCCTGTCCTGGTAGGTACCATTTCCATTGAGAAGAGCGAGCTTTTAAGCAAGATGCTGAAACGGGAGGGCATCCCCCACAACGTGCTCAACGCCAAGCACCATGAGCAGGAAGCCCAGATTGTGGCCCAGGCCGGTAAGTATGGCGCCGTTACCATCGCCACCAACATGGCAGGCCGTGGTACGGATATCATGCTGGGCGGCAACGCTGACTTCCTGGCAAAGGCAGAGCTGGCGAAAATGGACCTGCCCGAGGAGCTTCTCCGGGAGGCGGACTCCTTTGCCGAAACCAGCGACCCGGAGATTCTTTCCGTCCGGGCAACCTATGAGGAGCTGCTGAAAAAGTATAAGGCATCCATCGCCGACGAAGCGGAGAAGGTCCGCGCCGCCGGGGGCCTCTATATCATCGGCACCGAGCGCCATGAGTCCCGGCGGATTGACAACCAGCTTCGTGGACGGTCCGGTCGTCAGGGGGACCCTGGCGAGAGCCGGTTCTACCTGAGCCTCCAGGATGACCTGATGCGTCTGTTCTCCACCGACCGGGTCATGGGCATGATGGATACCCTGGGTCTGGATGAGGATACCCCCATTGACGCAAAGATTCTCAGTAATGCCGTGGAAAATGCCCAGAAGAACGTGGAATCCCGGAACTTCCGGGCCAGAAAATCCGTCCTCGAATACGACGACGTGATGAATACCCAGCGTGAGGTCATCTATGCCCAGCGGCAGAAGGTGCTGGACGGCGAGGACCTCCGGGAGAATATGATGACCATGCTCCAGGATCTGGTTGCCGGAAATGTTTCTACCGCCCTCAGTGAAAGCGGTGGTGTGGCGGATGAAAACGGCCTGAACCATCTGGCACGGACCATGGAGGGTATTTACTTTGCCAAAGGCACCCTGGCTTCCCGGAAGGAACAGCTTCTGGGTGTGTCCGTGGAGGCGCTGACCCGGACGGTCTTTGAAATTGCCCAGCGGACCTACGAAGCCAAAGAGGCCGCCTATGGTGCGCCGGTAATGCGGGAGCTGGAGCGTGTGGTCATGCTTCGGGTGGTGGACGAATACTGGATGGACAACATCGACGCCATGGACGATCTGAAGC